>CABQAA010000250.1 GCA_902461995.1 uncultured Oscillospiraceae bacterium
GGTCGCGGTTTCGGACAACGGAGATGTCGACGGAAAATGGAGCCTGAACCCAGAGTTCCTCTTTGATAAGGACGGCGGTCACGGCATGCTTTTCAGAGACTTTGAGGGGCATTTGTATATCAGTCTCCATATGAGCAACCGGACGCCGGAGGAACGGCCCTATTTTTGCAGACTGCAGGAAAAGAGCAATGGCTTTGAAAGGTGCGAAGCCGTCGCACTATAGGAAAGAGGTCAGTACTATGCTATGGCATACTTTTGAGGAAGATCGTCCTTTGCTGGAAAAACAGTTTAAGGAACCGTGCTGGAACCGGGAAAGCGGACTGGAACCGGCCGCTCTATATGAAAGGTGCCTAGAGATCGCCGAGGCGGAGGACGGCCAGCCCAGAATCCGTACCAAAGCCCATCTGTTCCGGTTCATCCTGGAACATGCGCAGATCGAGGTCAATCCGCGGGATTGGTTTGCCGATAAAATCAACCACGCCGGCTGTACCGCCCGGATCCGGACACTATGGGAAAAGGCGCTGAATGAAGGGCCGATGCGGGAGACGCTGCAGGAATTTGAGCCGTCCAGGGCCAGTTTTGCTTGCTTTGGCGAGATGGATTTCGGTCATACGTCTCCCGACTGGACCGCCATCATGGAGCTGGGACTCCCCGGGCTGCTGAATCGAATCCGCACCGTCCGGGCCGGGAAAGAGGCGCTCACCGAAGAGCAGCGGAATTTTTACGACGCGGCCGAAATCGTATATAAGGCGTCGATTCATTATGTGGAAAGACTGGCCGCCGAGGCGCGGCGGCTCGCGGACGGGAACGAAAAAATGCGCTGTGTGTCCGCCAGCCTGGCCCATCTCGCCAAAGGCGCGCCCGAAACCCTGCTGGAAGCGATGCAGCTGTCCTTTATATGGTATACCCTCCAGCACGATCTGGACGCGGTATGGTTGCGCTCCCTGGGGGGACTGGACCGGCTGTTTTACCGATACTACAAAAGCGATATCGAGAGCGGGCGGTACACCGAGGAGCAGCTCAGAGAACTGATCCGGTACTTCCTGTTTCGCTTCTACGCCAAGAATGTCACCGCCAATATGCCTTTTTATCTGGGCGGCCGGGATCGAAACGGCGCCGATACCCTGAATCCCCTTTCCTACGCCTTGGTGGAGGAGTATCGGAAACTGGACATCCACGATCCCAAAATGCATATTCGCTATCATCGGAACATAGCGCCGGATTTCTTAGAGCTTGTGCTGTCCTGCATCCGTGAAGGGAAAAACAGCTTTGTCTTTATCAACGACGAAGTGGCGGAGGCGGCGCTTGTCAAGCTGGGCGAAGATCCGGAGGAAGCCAATAACTATGTCCCCGTGGGCTGCTACGAATGCGCGGCCCTGGGCAAGGAGGTGCCCTGTTCCGTCAACGGCCGGCTCAATCTGGCCAAGGTGCTGGAGATCGCCATCCATAACGGCCGGGATCCGTTTCACGGTCTGGACGTAGCGCCTCCTATGAGGGCGGATCAGAAAGGGGAGACCTTCGAGGGCTTTTTGGAGTATTACAAGGAACTGATCGACTTTTTTATCCGGGGCTCGATGAAGGTTATAAACGGTTTTGAACGGCGGTACCCGGAACTGATCCCCGCCCCGCTTTTCTCCGGCACCATGATCGACTGCGTGAACAGCGGCCGGGATGCTTACGCCGGCGGCGCTAAATACAACAATTCCTCCATCAACGCATTTGCTACGGCCACCGTGGTGGATTCTTTGGTGGCCTTGAAACGGATTGTCTATGATGAAAAGCGTATGACCCTGGCGCAGTTCCGGGAGGTGCTCAGCGGCAACTGGAACGGACAGGAGAGGCTGCGCCTGATTGTCAAAAACCAGTATCCCAAATACGGCAACAACCAGCCGGAGGCCGATTCGCTGATGACCGATCTGGTAGCGTATGTGGCGTCACGGATCAATGGACAGCCCAACGGACGCGGCGGGGTATACCGGTGCGGCTTTTTCTCGATCGACTGGCGGATGCCCTTCGGCAAACAGACCGGCGCCACCCCGGACGGCCGTCTGGCTGGGGAACCGCTTTCCAAAAACATGAGCGCCGTCACGGCCCAGGACAAGGAAGGGGTTACGGCGCTGATCCAGTCGGTGACCAAAATCGACTACACCGCCATTCCCAACGGGACGGTGCTGGATTTGTCGCTTCATTCATCGGCGACCCGGGGACAAGAGGGGCTGGCGGCCATGATCGCCCTGGTCAAAACCTACTTTGCCAAAGGCGGCCTAGCCATGCACATCAATGTGCTGGATCCGTCGGTTTTAAAAAACGCCCAGGCGAATCCCGAGCAGTATGCCAATCTCCAGGTGAGGCTCTGCGGATGGAACGTTCATTTCGTGGATTTGAGCAAGGAAGAGCAGGATGACTTCATCCGGCAGTCGGAGCATGCAGCGGGGTGACGGGAGAGGGACGTATGAAAGCCTTGATCAGCGATATCAAGCGATTTGCTGTACACGACGGCGACGGGATCCGCACAACGGTGTTTTTTAAGGGCTGTCCCCTGAAATGCCGGTGGTGCCATAACCCGGAGGGGATCAGCCGAAAGCCGCAGCTTTCCTACATCGCCAAGAAATGCATACAATGCGGCACCTGCATCGGCCGCTGTCCGGCCGGCGCCCACCAGTTCTTTCCGGAAGGACACGTGTTTCATCGGGACCGCTGTCTGAGCTGCGGGACCTGTGTGGAGGAATGCCTGGGACAGGCGCTGAAGCTCTACGGCCGGGAGATCACGGTGGATGAGCTGATGCCTCATTTGCTCGCGGACGCGGATTTTTATGAAAGCTCGGGCGGCGGGGTAACGCTGTCCGGGGGAGAACCGCTCATGCAGGCGTCGTTCTGCCGGGAGCTTCTGGAAAGGCTGAAAAAAGAGGATATCCGCACGGCGGTGGACACGTGCGGATATGCATCGAGGCAGGCGGTGGAGGCGGTGATGCCGTACACCGATGTGTTTTTATACGATTTGAAGGCGGTGGACGAAGAGGTGCACAAGAGGTGCACCGGGGTATCGAACCGTCCGATCCTGGAGAATCTGCGCTATATAAACAGCTGCGGGAAGGATGTGGAGATCCGCATCCCCTATGTGCCGGGGATGAACGACGGGGAAATCGAGGGGATGGGCGGGTTTCTTAAAGACCTGAGCGCGGTGAGATGCGTCAAGGTGCTGCCCTATCACGGCTTCGCCGCCTCCAAATATGAGGCGCTGGGGATGGAGAACCCCCTGCCCCGCACAGAGTCTCCGGGCGACGAAGTGTTGGCACAGGCCGTGGCGCGTCTGCGCTCCTTCGGACTAAACGCCGTCAGCGGCCGGGACTAGTTACTTTTGATTGAAGAGGAAGAGAAGGCTTGTGGAACTTAACGGCAAAAAGGCTCTGCTGATCGGGGCCAGCAGAGGGATAGGCGAGGCGATCGCGCTGGACTTTGCCGACAATGGCGCGGATGTCGTCGTGTGCGGAAGAAAAGCGGAGACCTTGCGGCCCGTAGCGGATAAAATCCAAGAAAAAGGAAGAAACGCTTACACGATAGAATGGGACATAAGCGACGTAACAAGAGCAGACAGCGTGATGAAAGAAGCCGCGGAATTCCTCGGCGGCCTGGATATCGTCGTCAATAACGCCGGAGTCATGGATTACGAGCGTTTCCTGCACGTCCGGGAAGACGGCTGGGACAGGGTCATGAATGTAAACGTCAAGGGCGTATATTTTTCCTGCCAGGCCGCAGCCAATTTCTTTCTGGAGAACAACGCGGACAGGGAAGTGAAAGGCCGGATCATCAATATCGCCTCGGAAACGGGGTTTCAGCCCTCTCATATGCCGTAC
>CABQAA010000251.1 GCA_902461995.1 uncultured Oscillospiraceae bacterium
TACATGAGAATTCAACATCTGGAGGTAATAAATATGGCAAAGATCATCGGTATCGACCTTGGCACGACCAACTCCTGCGTGGCGGTCATCGAAGGCGGCGAAGCCGTCGTCATCCCCAACGCGGAAGGCGCCCGCACCACCCCTTCGGTGGTCGCGTTCAAAAAAGACGGCGAGCGGATCGTCGGCCGGGTCGCGAAGCAGCAGGCGGTCTCCAATCCCGACCGGACCATTGCGTCCATCAAGCGGGAGATGGGCTCGAATCATAAGGTGACCATCGACGGCAAGGATTACACCCCTCAGGAAATCTCCGCCATGATCCTGCAGAAGCTCAAGCAGGACGCGGAAGCGTATCTCGGCGACAAGGTCGTCGAGGCGGTCATCACGGTGCCGGCCTATTTCACCGACGCGCAGCGCCAGGCTACCAAGGACGCGGGTAAAATCGCGGGCATGGAGGTCAAGCGGATCATCAACGAGCCGACCGCCGCTGCTCTCGCTTACGGTATGGACAAGGAAAAAGACCAGAAGGTCATGGTCTACGACCTCGGCGGCGGCACCTTCGACGTCTCCATCATCGAGATGGGGGACGGCGTGCAGGAAGTGCTGGCCACGGCGGGCAACAACCGTCTGGGCGGCGACGACTTCGACCAGAAGGTCGTCGAGTGGATGGTCGCGGGATTCAAAGCGGAGACCGGCGTGGATCTCTCGAACGATAAAATGGCGATGCAGCGCCTGCGGGAAGCTGCCGAAAAGACGAAGATCGAACTGTCGGGCGGCGTCTCCAGCAACATCAGCCTCCCCTTTATCACGGCCGATGCGACCGGGCCGAAACACCTGGACATGACCCTGACCCGTGCAAAGTTCAACGAACTGACGGCCTCCCTCGTGGAGGCGACGATGGGCCCGGTCAAGCAGGCTCTCTCCGACAGCGGCCTGTCCGCTTCCCAGATCGATAAAGTTCTGCTCGTCGGCGGTTCCACCCGGATCCCCGCCGTGCAGGAGGCCATTCAGAAATTTATGGGCAAGGAGCCCTTCAAGGGCATCAACCCCGATGAATGCGTCGCCATGGGCGCCGCATTGCAGGCGGGCGTGCTCGGCGGCGAGGTCAAAGGCCTGCTGCTGCTCGACGTCACCCCTCTGTCTCTGGGTGTCGAGACCATGGGCAGCGTGATGACCAAGGTCATCGAGCGGAACACCACCATCCCGACCAAGAAATCCCAGGTGTTTTCCACCGCCGCCGATAACCAGCCCTCGGTCGAGGTGCACGTGCTCCAGGGCGAGCGGGAATTCGCCAAGGACAACAAGACCCTCGGCGTGTTCCATCTCGACGGCATCGCTCCGGCTCCCCGGGGCGTGCCCCAGATCGAGGTCACCTTTGACATCGACGCCAACGGTATTGTGAACGTCAGCGCCAAGGATCTCGGCACCGGCCGGGAACAGCACATCACCATCACCTCCAACACCAACATGTCGAAGGAAGATGTGGATAAAGCGGTCAAGGAAGCCGAGCAGTATGCGGCCGAGGACAAACAGCGCCGCGAGGCTGTCGAGGTGCACAACGGTGCCGATCAGGCGGTGTATCAGTGTGAAAAGGCCTTGACTGATCTGGGCGACAAGGTGGATGCAGCCGATAAGACCGAACTGCAGAGCAAGATCGAGGCCCTTAAAGAGGCAAACAAGGCCGACAACATCGAGGATATCAAGCAGAAACAGGAAGACCTGATGAAGAAGTTTTATGAGGTTTCCGAAAAGGTGTACAAAGCCGCGGCTCCGCAGGACGGCGCCGCCCCTGCCGGCGACGGCGCGACCCCGCCCCCGGAAAACGGCGACGGGTACTACAACGGTGAAGTGCACTGAGGACCCGCCGGGTTCTTTCTAATCCCGTATTGGCACCGTGCAAAGAGCCAGCCGGAAGACCGGCTGACTCTTTGCCTGTGTATGGATGGAGTGGTCACTGATGGCGGACAGTAAACGCGATTATTACGAGGTGCTCGGCATTTCCAAGGGCGCTTCAGATGACGAAATCAAAAAAGCCTATCGGCAGATGGCGAAGAAATATCATCCCGACCTGAATCCCGGCGACAAGGAGGCGGAGGCGCACTTCAAAGAGGTCAACGAGGCCTATGAGGTGTTGTCCGACGCGCAGAAAAAGGCGCGGTACGATCAGTACGGCCATGCCGGGGTGGATCCGAATTTCGGCGCGGGGGGATATCAGGGATACGGCTTCGATGGTATGGACATCGACCTGGGGGATATTTTTTCCTCCTTTTTCGGCGGCGGAGGGTCCCGCCGGGCCAATCCCAATGCCCCGAGACAGGGCGCCGACGTGTCGGCCTCGGTGGTCATCTCCTTTGAAGAGGCGGCCCGGGGCTGCAAAAAGCAGGTGGATATCCGCCTGGTGGATACCTGTCCCGACTGCCGCGGCTCCGGTGCTGCCAAGGGCAGCGCCCCCCAGACCTGCCCCGTCTGCGGAGGCTCGGGGCAGGAACGCCGCCAGCAGCGGACTCCCTTCGGCGTGATCCAGACCCAGTCGGTCTGTTCCCGCTGCCGCGGCAAAGGAAAAATCATCGACAAGCCCTGTCCGACCTGTACCGGAACCGGACAAGTCCGCAAGCCCACTTCGGTCGGGATCAACATACCCGCGGGCATTGCGGACGGCCAGGTGATCACCATTCGGGGCAAGGGCAACGCCGGGATCAACGGCGGCCCGGCGGGAGATCTGGAAGTGCAGGTGGCGGTCCGGCCGCATCCCGTGTTCGAGAGGGAGGGGTACGACATTCTGTGTGAGCTGCCCCTGACCTTTACCCAGATGGCCCTCGGCGCGGAGGTGCAGGTCCCGACTCTCGACGGCAATGTGCCCTATACCATCAAGGAGGGCACCCAGCCGGATGAGATCTTCCGCCTGAAGGGAAAGGGCTTCCCCTATATCAACGGCCGGGGCCGGGGCGATGAAGTGGTGCGGGTGACGGTCGAGGTTCCGAAAAACCTGACCGCTGAGCAGAAAAAGCTCCTGCATGCCTTCGAGGAATCGCTCGGGGAAAAGAATTATCAGAAACGCCGCAGTTTCTTCGATAAGCTGCGGGACGCATTCGGCGGCTGACGCATCGCCTCCTGAATTGGGCGGCGGGAACCCGGGTTCCCGCCGCCCAATTGTTATCTTCATAAATTCTTCCCTTGTATTTGCAGGGTGAAATTGGTATACTGTCGGTATCGGCGGTTTCCCATCCTGGATGGAAAAGAGGCGGCATATGAAGCGCTTTAAAGGCATTGCCCAATGGCTGTCTTTGTTTTTGCTCGCGGTGGCGGTCATCGCAGTTTACAAGACCTTTGACAATATTGTGGCGATCGGGGGATTCTTTTCGCAGCTGATGGGGATTCTCAGCCCGTTTATTATCGGTTTTGGAATGGCCTTTCTGCTTTATGGTCCCTGCAGTAAAATCGAAGGGCTGTTTCGTCGTTCCCATAAGCCCCTGATGCAGAAGCTGGCGCGTCCGGTTTCGGTGGTGATCGTCTATCTGCTCCTGTTCGGTCTGCTGACCCTGCTGGGCTACCTGGCGATCCCGGCCCTGATCCGGGCGATCAGCGATTTTATCTCGGCGGTTCCGGGATATTATACCAACGTGATGAATTTCCTCAGCGAATACACCAAGGAGGGCGGCATCCTGGAGGATCTGCATCTGGAGGAACGCCTTAAAGACGTTTACACCTGGATCAGCAGCCAGCTGACGGCCGACCGGATTTTCTCCTATTTCCAGGGGATCCTCAATTTCACCACCTCCTTGCTGGATATCTTCATGGCGCTCATCATCTCGGTGTATATGCTGCTCGGGCGGGAATCCCTGATCCGGGCGGTCA
>CABQAA010000252.1 GCA_902461995.1 uncultured Oscillospiraceae bacterium
AAGGAGGTATCCTCTTGGAGGTCAAAATCAATAGAGAGATTCGGAACTATACCGAGTCTATGTTTTTCGGACTGTCCCTCAGACAGTTCGTTTTTTCTTTACTGGCTGTTGGCGTTGCGGTGCTTTTGTACTTTGTTTTGAAGCCCTAAGGGAAGACCGCGATACCTCCAGCTCGTCTGGGTTCTTTAGGCTCACCGTTAAGCTCCCCACTGTCTAACCTGAAATACAGCAGAGGATCCTCCCCACCGGGAGGGTCCTTTTCTATACAAAAACCCGCGAAAACGCCAGTTTTCGCTTTATGTTTTCTTCCATTTCCCGGAGATGCATGGTATAATTTTCCATGTGTTCCCAAAACACAAACGGAGAGTTGAGAAATGAAAAAGAGACTGATTACTATGGCGCTCGCACTGTCCATGATCCTTGCAATAATCCCGGTGCAGGCCGCTTCTCTGCCGGGTGACGTGTCCGGCTCTTGGTGTAAGGACTACGTGTCCAGCCTGATGGACAAGGGGATCGTTGGCGGTTATTCCGACGGTACGTACCGGCCAACCGCTCCCGTGAGCCGCGGCGCCATTGCTAAGATGGCGTTCCTGACGATGCAGGCTGCCGGCTCTTCTCTAAAGGAGTCCACGGAGAACGATCCGTTCTCCGACATGAAGGGCAACTGGGCAGAGGGATACGCCGCGATCCTTGCGAATACCGGCAACCTGCTTCCCTCCGAGTTCGGCTATAAGTATGAGGCCAGCAAGGATATGACCCGTCTTGAGACGGCGAAGCTGCTGACCCGTATTTACATCTATGCTCACCCTGATGTGAAGCTGGACAGCTCTGCAAAGCTGGACTTTTCCGATACCACGGATCTGTCCGCTTCTGACGCTTCTCTGGTCGCTAAGGCCGTCGAGCTGGGCATCATCAACGGCTATAAGGACGGGACGTTCAAGCCTAACGCCAGCATTAACCGCGGCACGGCTGCGGCCATGATCAGCCGGTTCCTCGGCACGGTCGGGACGATTTCGGACCCCGCGCAGTTTGTGAACAGTTCTGGTGGAAACGGAAGCATTTCGACGGATACCACTGGAGCACCGGAAATTCAGGGCGTGGAATGGGTCATTAAGCCCAGCATTAAAATTGAGCGGACAGGCAATCGTCTTGAGGAGAACTTCATGATCCCGTTTTCTTCCGACGGTATTGGCGGATACATTAAGAACGAGAACGGCAAGGAAACCAAAATCTTCGTGGATACTAATGGGAAAACCTATTGGTTTGAAGACACCTACATTGCTGGGCAGTTTTTGAATGGGTGCGCCCCTGCAACCAAAATTTCTACCGGCAAGAAGGGGTATGTCGATCTTTCTGGGAAGTGGATCATGGAACCCGTATACGACGACTGGTCTTCTGTCCCGGAAACTGAATGGGATATCGCTAACAGGGCAAGTCATACATTTTCTGAATTTACTGGCACAGTTCAGGATTCCGGCGGCGAAGTATGGAACAGCGGAACCAAGGGAGGGCTGTTCGTTTATGCCAAGCGCCTGGGTTCCGATGTTTTTGATGCTGACTACAAGGGCATTTGCGATCAGAATGGACGCATTATTGTAAAGGCTACTCCAAAAGTATCTTCTTGGGGTGAAGGCGAAGCGATTCACGGATGTTATGATACGGCCACCGCTTACGATGATTGCATCGTTATGATCCACCGGATTACGGTTGGCGGAGCTTTTATGGATGACATCTACGATGGTAAAACCGGAAAGCTGACTGGATCTTATATGCAGATGAAGTCTGCTGCCGAAAAGTATGGGGTTCCGTATCGAGTAACTGGCGGCGCCTTTTCTCAGGGGCTGTGCGCGGCGGCGTTGGAAGAAAGCTCCTCGGCAAAGTATGGCTATATGGATAAGACTTGTGAAATGGTGATTCCTCCCGTCTTTGACCGGGTTGCAAGTTTCTCTAACGGCTATGCATGGGTTAAGTATAATGGATTGTGGGGCGTCATTAAACTTCCTCAGCTTTAACAACAAGAGCGGGCTGTAACAGCCCGCTCTTTCTTCGTCTGCGCAGAAGCCGCCGGCCCGCGCGCGTTCATCCGCTCACTTTCCGGACTGGATGTGCCGCGCCACCTTGACGTCCTCTTTCTTGATGTGATTGACCAGCCAGTTGCCAAGCTGCTGGTTGATCTCGCCCACGAGCTGGATCGTGGGGCCTTCCGCCTTCAGCTTCGCGGAGAGCTGACTCACCGTTTTGACAAAGCCCTCGTGCAGCTTCTTATGCGCCGCGTAGTCGGGATAACGGGACTGGATCTGCAGCGTCTCCTCATGCTGGAAATGGGTCCTGGTATACTGCTCCAGAAAATCCAGCGTGCGGCTCAGCTCGCTTCTTCCCTTGCCCACGGAGCAGGCCGCAAGCAGATCGTTGATCGCCCGGATCAGCTCCTGATGCTCCCGGTCGATCTGCGCATTTCCGGTCTCCAGATCCTTCGTCCATGTAAAGGCCATTACGGACCGCCTCATTTCTTTCTGTATTCCAAGCGTGCCGGAGCGCGCCGCTCCGGCTCTCCGCCGGTCACCCTCAGTATCGTACCTTTCGCCCCAAAAGTCAAGCCCCTGCGGAGCGTTTGCCTCCGCCGCCCGCGTCCTTGATAGGCGGGGCGCGGCGGCAGTGTCATAAGGTGTTCAAAACAGATAAAACAGGGGGCGTCCGGCAATGGCCGGCAAAACACGCGTCAAAAAATGCCGGGCGGCAGAGAAAGGCGGTCGAATCCCATGTGGCTCACGCTGCTTCTTTTGGCATTGGCCGTTCTTCTGGCCGCTGCGCTTCTAATCCTTCCGCCCAGCGCGGGGAAGGTCCTCCCCAGTCCTGACGGACGATGGCAGGCCGGTGGAAAACGGCATCGCGGAAAAAATATGGCTGCCTGTCAACGGCGTACAGCAGGGGATGATCCTCCGGGGCGGGGACCGCACCCGCCCGCTCCTGCTGTTTCTCAACGGCGGCCCCGGCATCCCGGATTATTTTCTGGCGCGGGACGCGGGACTGGAACAGCTCTTCACCGTCTGCTACTGGGACTACCGCGGCACGGGTCTGTCCTATTCGCCGGAGTTCCGACCGGAGGGCTGCACCACGGAGCAGTCCGTGCAGGACGCGCTGGCCGTGACGGACGCGCTGCGCGCGCGGTTCGGACAGGACCGGATCTATCTGATGGGCCATTCCTACGGGACCTTCATCGGCCTGCTCTGCGCGCAGGCCGCGCCGGAAAAATACCACGCCTACATCGCCATGAGCCAGATCGCGGACCAGCCCCGCTCCGAGCTGACCGCCCTGCACGCGATGGAACAGGCCGCCCAGCGGCAGGGAGACCGGCGGACGGCGGAGCGGCTGACACAGTACGACACGGAACCGGCGGATACCGCGTGGCTACGCCGCTGGTTCTCCGAGCCGGAGCGGGACCGGGCCATGCACGCGCTGGGCGGCGGAACGACGGCGCAGATGCGCTCCGTGATCACCGGCATCTTCTTCCCCACCCTGCGCTACACGGATTATACACAGACGGAGCGCATCAACATCTGGCGTGGGAAGGCGCTCCTTCAAAACGCGCCCACGGCATATGACCGGATGGAATTCTCCGCAGCGGACGCGGTCCCCTCTCTGGAACTGCCGGTCTACTTTTTCGCCGGAGAAAATGATCTGACCTGCTGCTACGCGGTCCAGCGGGACTATTTTGACCGGCTCAGCGCCTCGGAAAAGGGATTTTACACCTTCGCAGGCTGCGCCCACAGTCCCCTGTTTGAGTC
>CABQAA010000253.1 GCA_902461995.1 uncultured Oscillospiraceae bacterium
GCAAACTCCGGCCCGAGCCTTTGGCCCGGCCGTCCGCGATGGACAGCACGAGACTCGGACGGCCATACCGTTCGGTCAGCCTGGCGGCGATGATCCCGACCACACCCGGGTGCCAGCCTTCCCCCGCTACAACGAGAACCCGGTCGTGCAGCCGTTCCGGGCGGCGGGACAGATCGTCGAGCACCTCGGTGAGGATTGCGGATTCGGTTTCCTGGCGGCGGACGTTGAGCGCCTGAATGTCGTGGGCAAGCAGTTCGGCCTCCTCGTCCCTTTCACTCAAAAGCAGCTCCGCCGCCTTGTCCGGTGATCCCATCCGGCCCGCAGCGTTGATGCGGGGTGCCAGGCTGAACACGGCCGAGGTGGAGGTCTGCGTTTTTCCGGCCATGCCCGCGACATCGGCGAGTTTCCGCAGCCCCAGCCGTCCGCTGTCGTTGAGCATCCGCAGGCCGCGCCGCACCAACGCACGATTTTCGCCCCGAAGCGGCATCACATCCGCCAGGGTGCCAAGCGCCACCAAGTCGGCATACCGGTCGAGAACGCTTTCGATATCCCCTTCCAGTGCGCATACGAGCTGAAAGGCAACGCCCACGCCCGCATAGTCCTTGAATTCGCTCGGGCAGTCGGCCCGGTGGGGATCGACAACCGCGGCCGCGTCGGGCAGGGTATCCTGGGGCTGGTGGTGATCGGTCACCACCACGTCCATCCCCTTCTCTTTGGCGTAAGAGATTTCCTCAAGCGCGGAGATGCCGTTGTCCACCGTCACAATCAGCCGGACGCCGGCCTCCGCGATGCTGTCCACCGAGGATTTATGCAAGCCGTAGCCCTCCCCCTCCCGTTCGGGAAGCATGTAGAGGACGTCGGCTCCCTTCTCTTTTAAATAGGAATACAGCAGGACGGTGGAGGTGACGCCGTCCGCATCGTAATCTCCATAAGCGAGTATCCGCTCGCCCGCATCCATCGCCAGGCGGATCCGGGCGGCCGCTTTGTCCATATCCGCAAAATTCAGCGGATCGGCGGTCAGATCCCAGCCGGTGAGGAATTCCAGCGCCTCCTCGACGTCGGTGATGCCGCGCAGCGAGAGCATCAGCGCGAGAAAAGGATCGAGTCCGGCCTCTTCGGCCAGCTGAGCCGCGGCTTCCTTATCCAAATCCGGCAATATCCAGCGGCGAAAACTCATACCGCGTCCTCCTCTCCTCCAAGCCCGCTTTTCCGCGGCACTCTAATATGTTATTTTAGCATTTTTCCATACATTATTCAACAAATTCCTTCGTATCCCATTCGCCCCCTCTGAATCCCATCAAAAAACCGGGCCAGGAGTTTCCTCCGGCCCGGTTCCAATGGGATTCATATGGCCGCGTAAGCCACGATAATGCCGCCGTCGTTCGCGTATACGGTCGATACGCCGCCCGTCGGGACGATAATCACCCGCTTGACAGCCGGACAGCGTTCCAGAATCTCGCCCCTCAGCAGGCCGGCCCGCTCCGGGCAGTTGCAGTACGCCATCGTCAGCGTGAGGGAACGAGGCGCCACAGCGGCGGTTTCCTCCGCAATCACCGTCACCATTTTGGAAAGGGCCTGCTTCATCCCGCGGGCCTTCGACAGCATTTTGATCTCGCCGTGCCCGTCGTCGCTCATGATCGGGCAGAGCGAGAGCACCGACGCCACGATGCCCGACACCTTGTTCAGCCGTCCGTTTTTAACGAGATTCCCGAGATCCTCGAGCACAAACAGAGTGCGCATGGACGTCATGAACCGCGTGGCACCCGCCACGACCGTTTCGAAATCGTCGCCGGCATCGATCCGTTCCCGAAGATACAGCGCGAGGCGAAGTTCCCCCGCCGATGCGCTTTCGGAATCGAGGATATAGATCTTCTTGTCGGGGAACTCCTCGAGCACCATGTCGCGGGCCACTCTGGCCGAATTGTAGGAGCCGCTGAGCTTGCTTGAAAGAGTAATCACGATACAGGCATCGCATCCGCGCATCTGCTCGGCGTATTCCTCCACCGACGGACAAGCCGACCCGGCCGCCTGCTTGGAGGATTTCATTTCCTTGAGCAGTTTGCGTGTATCGAGCGCAGGCGAATCTGTATACTGCGGCCCGTCGGCAACCTGTACTTTGAGAGGCGCGAACAGCATCCCCAGATGCGCGCGCAGTTCTTTTGTGGTATCGCAGCAGCTGTCCACTATAATCTGAATGCCCATATCGTCCTCCAAAAAGTATCATCTTGTTTTCAATACAAGATTAGCATTTTTCTATTGCTGTGTCAAGGCGGTTCAAAAACTGTTTACAAAGAACCTTATGGTTATTCACAACTCGCCGTCAGATAAGAGATAATGGACCCGGGAACGCCGATTTCCGAGCGGAATTTGCGCCGCACAAGGCGAAAGGTCATGCGTTTTTCAGATGATCACCGCCGATGCCTGTAAATCCTGCCGAAAAACACCGCGATCGCTTGATTTCTCATTCTGCTTAGGATACCCCATTTTTCGCTTGCTAAACCCCGCGGACAGGCTTACAACCGCTTCCGATCTATTGGTTTAAAATCCGGATGATGAGGGTTTTCATAAACAAGGCAACCAGGGGAAACCGATCGGTTTCCCCTGGTTGCTTTTTGTCAATCGATTTTCTTTCATCAGCGAAGTAAAGTCAGTTTTCGTCCTGCAGGGCATCGTATCCCTCTTCGCCGGTACGGACCTTGATGACGTTCTCCACACCGTACAGGAAGATCTTGCCATCGCCGATGCTCCCGGTATACAGTGCTTTTTTGACAGTATCCACCAACAGATCAATCGGAACCTTGCAGACGACGATTTCGATTTTCACCTTAGGCAGCAGCGTACTTTCCACCGGAACGCCGCGGTAATATCCCAGTTGTCCTTTTTGCATGCCGCATCCCAGTACCTGGGTAACGGTCATACCGGTCACGCCGATGCCGTCCAGGGCCTGCTTGAGTAGCTCGAAACGGCTCTGTTTTGTGACGATCACCGCCTTCGTTATCTCCAGACCCGGTTTGGAACTGCGGATGACCGGCACTGCCTGATCGACAGGCACAGCGGCTTCCGGCCCTTCCGTCTGCGGACGGAAATCCGTTCCCATGGGGACCGGCATAAAGTCGGCATAGCTGCTCGCGAGACCATGCTCCATCACGTCCAGGCCGGCCAGCTCTTCCGACCGGGAGACACGCAGGCCCACCGTCTTTTTAATCACGGTAAACACCAGGGTCATGGTGACGGCCACCCAGGCCGCGACCGCCAGAACGCCCAGGACCTGCACTCCAAGAAACCGGAATCCGCCGCCGTACAGCAGCCCGCCATCCAAGGCAAAAAATCCGGTTAAAACCGTCCCGGACGCTCCGCAGAGCGCATGCACGCCGATGGCGCCCACCGGATCGTCGATCTTCAGCTTCTTTTCCACGAATTCGATGCCGAAGACCACAACAAACGCGGCGATCAGGCCGATGAAAAACGCGCCGACAGGCGAAACCGCATCGCATCCGGCCGTGATGGCCACCAGTCCTGCCAGCGCACCGTTGAGCGTCATGGACACATCGGGCTTTTTGTAACGCACCCATGTGATGATCATAACGGCTGTGGCCGCCGTGGCGGCGGCAATGTTGGTCGTGACAAATATGTTCGATGCGGACACCAGCGTATCGTCGCCCGTCATGGAGACCGTGGAACAGCCGTTGAAGCCGAACCAGCAGAACCAGAGGATAAACACACCCAGAGCGCCCAGCGTCAGGCTGTGGCCGGGAATGGCGCGAACTTCGCCCTTCGGTCC
>CABQAA010000254.1 GCA_902461995.1 uncultured Oscillospiraceae bacterium
GTACGCACAACGGCACGCACAGCGGCATTCATGCCCGGAGCGTCTCCGCCACTGGTCAGAACCGCGAGCTTTTTGATAGACATCGGTATCTCTCTCCTTATTTCCCGCGGCAATCGAGCGGCCGCTTTCCATAGTATTTTTATTATACACTACTCATGTTCCACAACGCAAGTCTGGATTTTACCGAGAAATGCCTTGTAAAATACCAAAATCCGGTTCATTTCACCAATTCTGTCGGGACTAGTCCACCAAAGCGACATTTTCCGCACCCAAAATGGCTCTCAGCTCGCCTATCATCACATCGTTAACGTTCACCCAAAGGGTATGGGGAGCCCTCACCAATTTGCCGGAATCCGCATAGCGGAGATAGAGCGGCTCCTCCCCGTCGAACACCCGTATCACCAGGCGCGCCCGTTTCCATTCACCGGAATCGGAGGACGGCACCCGCAGATAGAGGCCGTGCCGGGCGGAGGGAAGCCGGCGGCCGTCCGGAGACCGGGCGGGCGGCGCACTTTTGGGCGCAAGCGGAGCGGAAGATCCCGTCAAGCCCGGAATCGGCTGGGGCATGGCATCGGGCGGCGGCGCCTCATCCAGACGGTTCACAAGGATTTTCGGCTCCTCGTCCTCCCGGACACTGATTCTCCCCCGCGCCACCACCACGCGGCCATTCTGAAGAATATGGCCGCACTGCGCCAGGGATTTGGGAAAGATCACCATCTCGATGGAGCTGTACATGTCTTCAAGAACGGCATACGCCATCTGGGCGCCCCCACGGGTGGCCTTGACCTGTACCGAAGAGAGCATTCCGAGCAGCAGAACCGGATCCCCGTCGGCGTACTCGGCCGGTCCCTCATCCAGATCGTCCTCGAAGGCAGCCACGATCCGGTCGGTCCGGGCGGCCTTCATCCGCCCGTGCAGAGCGGTGTAGGGCTTCATCGGGTTGCCGGTCAGATACATGCCGGAGACCTCTTTTTCCATGGCCAGCAGCTCGTCATAGGGCATTTCGGGCAGCTCCGGCAGGCTCGGTTCGTCCATGAGCGAGGTTTCCGGATCGTCAAAGAGCCCAAGCTGGCCCGCCAGATTGCGGCGGTTCTGCTCATCCAGGGTCTTGAGCACCATATCGGAGGACTCCAGCATCTGGCGCCGATTGGCCCCCAGCCCATCGAGAGAGCCGCACTTGATGAGGCTTTCGAGCGCCCGCCGGTTGAATTCGCGGTAGGGGGACATCCGGCGGCAGAAATCGTAAAAACTGCGGAAAAGGCCGTTTTCCTCCCGCTCTTTCACCAGCTCCGCGATGAGGCCCCGGCCGAGGTTCTTCACCGCCAGCAACCCAAACCGGATATGATCGTCCGCTGCCGTAAAGGCGGAGACGCTTTCATTGACCGAAGGCGGCAGCACCGGGATACGCAACCGTTCGCATTCTCCGATATACCCGGCGACCTTTCCCGAATCGAACACACTCGTCAGCAGGGCGGCCATGTATTCCCGGGGATAGAAGCATTTAAGGTATGCCGTCTGATAGGATACGGTTGCGTAGGCGGCCGCGTGAGATTTGTTGAAAGCATAGGAGGCGAAGGAGGCCATGTCGTCGAAGACCGCGACCGCCACATCCTCGGGAATGCCGCGGCGCGCGCAGCCCTCCACCACGACCGTCCCCTCTTCATCGGTCAGCCCATGGAGGAAGATTTCCCGTTCCCGCTGCATGACATCGTGTTTTTTCTTGGACATGGCGCGGCGGACCACGTCGGCCCGGCCGAAGGAATATCCCGCGAGCTCGCGGAAAATCTGCATGACCTGCTCCTGATACACGATGCAGCCGTAGGTCACGTTCAGGATCGGTTCCAGGGAGGGATGGAGATACCGCACCTCTTCGGGATGGTGGCGATTGTGGATATACTTCGGAATCGAATCCATCGGACCCGGACGGAACAGGGCCGTTACCGCCACCAGATCCTCAAACCGATCAGGCTTCAGCTGATAGAGCACCCGCTTCATGCCGGGGGATTCGTATTGAAACACTCCGTCGCTGTTGGCCAGGGACATCATCCGGTAAACCTCCGGAGCGTCCAGCGGGATGTCTTCGATGGAAAAATCCGGCTTTTTACGGCGGATCATATCGACCGCATCCGCGATGACAGTCAGATTCCGCAGACCCAGAAAATCCATTTTCAGCAGGCCCAGCTCTTCGAGGATGCCCATGGTATACTGCGTGGCGACGGAATCCCCATTGAGACAGAGCGGTACGTATTCCCGCACCGGCTTCGCGGTGATGACCACGCCCGCGGCGTGGGTGGAGGCATGGCGGGGCATGCCCTCCACCTTGCGGGCCATATCGATGAGTTCCCGGATCTGGGCATCGTTGTCATACTGCTCCCGCAGGGCTTTGGATTGGGATAAGGCCCGGTCGAGCGTCATGTTCAGCTCCCAGGGCACCTGCTTGGCCGCCGTATCCGCCAATGCGTAAGGCAACCCCAGCGCCCGCGCCACGTCTCGGATCGCGGCTCTCGCCGCCATGGTTCCGAAGGTGACGATCTGCGCCACATGATCGGATCCGTATTTGCCGATGACGTAATCGATGACCTGCTGGCGCTTCTCGTTGCAGAAATCGATATCGAAATCGGGCATGCTCACCCGCTCGGGATTGAGAAACCGTTCGAACAGCAGATTGTATTTGATGGGGTCGATGCCCGTGATCCCAATGCAGTAGGCGCACAGGCTGCCCGCTCCCGATCCGCGCCCCGGGCCAACCGGGATATCGTGGTCCTTCGCATACTGGACAAAATCGTGCACAATCAGATAGTAGTCCACATACCCCATTTTTTCCACGGTGGCCAGCTCATATTCCAGCCGTTCCACGATGGCCGGATCCGGATGCTCTCCGTAATGCCGGTGAAGGCCCGCGAAGCACCGTTCCCGGAAATAGGCGGCGCTGTCTCCCCCGGGCGCGTCGAACCGGGGAAGCTGGGTTTTGCCGAAGGTCAGTTCGACCTGACACCGTTCCGCGATGGCCGCGGTGTTGTCGAACGCCTCCGGAATATCCGGAAACAGCGCCCGCATCTCCGCCTCCGATTTGAGGTAAAATTCCTCGGTTTCAAAGACCATCGGATTGGGTTCGTCCACCGTGGTGTTGGTCTGGATGCAGATGAGCACCTTCTGCATCTGCGCATCCTCTTTGGTCAGATAATGCGCATCGTTGGTGCAGACAAGCGGGATCCCGGTTTCCTTTGACAGTCGGATGATCTGGGGACTGATGGCCCGCTGTTCCTCCAGCCCGTGGTCCTGCAGTTCCAGGAAAAAGTTCCCCTCGCCGAATATATCCCGATATTCGAGGGCGATCCGTTTGGCCCCGTCGTAGTCCCCCTTGGTAAGTGCCCGCGGAATCTCCCCCGCGAGGCAGGCAGACAGGGCGATGAGGCCCTCGTGATACGTCCGCAGCAGTTCACGGTCCACCCGAGGCTTGCCGTAGAACCCTTCTGTGAAGGCTGAAGAGATCATCCGGACCAGATTCTGATACCCCGTCTCATTTTCACAAAGCAGGACGAGATGGGCATGCTCGCTGTCCGTCCCGTGCACCTTGTCGAACCGGGTGCGGGCGGCCACATAGGCCTCACAGCCGAGGATCGGCTTGATCCCGGCCTTTTTCGCCTCTTTATAAAACTCCACCAGGCCGTACATCACCCCGTGGTCGGTCACGGCGACGGCCGTCTGCCCGAGCGCCGCCGCACGGGCGACCAGGCCCGGAAGACGGCAGGCGCCGTCGAGCAGGCTGTA
>CABQAA010000255.1 GCA_902461995.1 uncultured Oscillospiraceae bacterium
CGCCGGATAGGGCGGACGGGGGCGGGGCTCACCGCGGTTGCCCTCGATGGAGGTCATCAGCGCAGTTTCCTCGCCGCAGACAAAAGCGCCGGCACCCAGACGGATCTCCATATCGAAATCAAAGCCGGAATTGAAGATGTTTTTGCCCAGCAGGCCGTATTCCCGCGCCTCATCGATGGCGATTTGCAGCCGCTTGACCGCGATGGGATATTCGGCCCGGACATAGACAAAGCCCTTGGTTGCGCCGATGGCGTAGCCGGCAATGGCCATGGCCTCTACGATGCAGTGGGGATCGCCCTCCAGCACCGAACGGTCCATAAACGCGCCGGGATCGCCCTCGTCGGCATTACACACCACGTATTTCTGCGGCGCCTTCACCGGCGCACACAGGGACCACTTGCGGCCGGTGGGGAATCCGCCGCCGCCGCGGCCACGCAGGCCGGAGTCTGTGACGATCTGGATCACCTGCTCCGGCGTATACTCGGTCAGGCACTTGGCCAGGGCCTGATAGCCGTCCATGGCGATGTATTCATCGATTTCTTCCGGGTTGATAACGCCGCAGTTGCGCAGCGCCACCCGAACCTGCTTTTTATAGAAAGCGGTTTCATTCAGCGATTTGATGGAATCCTGCTCCACCGTCTCGTCGTACAGCAGCCGGGTGACAATCCGGCCCTTGAGCAGGTGCTCGCTGACGATTTCCGGGATATCCTCCACCTTCACACGGGAATAGAAGCAGCCCTCCGGATACACAATCATGATGGGGCCCAAAGCGCACAGGCCGAAGCAGCCGGTGCGGACCACCTTGATCTCCTCGCTGAGTCCCTGCTCGCCGATCTCCTTTTCCAGCGCCTCGATGATCTGCTGGCTGTTCGAGGAGGTACAGCCGGTACCGCCGCAAACCAGTACATGTGAACGATACATGGGTTCTTTTTCCTCCTTACCTTATTTCATCAGGCTGCCGACGGTATACTCGGTCACCACGTTTCCGTTGACCAGATGATCCACCACCACGCGCGCCACCTTTTCCGGTGTCATTTTCGCATAGGTCACCTTTTCCTGTCCGGGCACCAGCACCTCCACAATGGGTTCGTACTGGCACATGCCGATGCAGCCGGTTTGGGTCACAGTGACATGCTCCAGATGACGCTTGTTGACCTCGTCCACAAAGGCATTCAGCACCGGCCGCGCTCCCGCCGCGATGCCGCAGGTCGCCATACCCACCATGACGCGCACGCCGTCCTTGTCTGCGTCGCGCACGGTCATTTTCGCCCGGGCCTTGTCCCGGATGGCCTGCAGTTCTTCCAACGTTTTCATCAATTTCCCAACCTTTCCCCTAACGCACGCATAAAACGCGCGGCGTTTCCATGATTCAAGCCTGCTCCCGGTCAGACGGGGGCTGGGTTCCGGTTACGCAGCCTTCCTGCTCCCGGAGATAGCCGTCGATCCATTCCATAACCTCCGGCGTATCCAGCGGAACCTCCCCCAGCACCTGCCGCAGCTCCCGTGTATCCGTCACGGCCTCCCGGCCGTTGAAGCAGCGGCGGTAAACAAAATCCACCTGCGGGTTCAGACGGATCAGCGCCGTCATCGTCCCCACCATATCGCCCAGAGGCATCCGGTCGATGTGAGAACGGACAAAGCGCGCCGTTACCTCCGTTCCCTTTCCCAGCTCCGACTGAAGGGTCAGTTCCCCTCCGGCCATCTCCGCCGCCATACGGAACAGAGGCACCCCCATCCCCACCTTGCGGGTGGTACGGGTGGTGTAAAAGGGATCGCGCACCCGTGCCGCCTGTTCCGGCGTCATGCCCCGTCCGTTGTCCCGGACCGAGATGACCAGCTCATCCTTTTCCGTATCCTCCGACACCGCGATCTCCACCAGGGACGCCCCGGCGGATAGGGAATTCTGAGCAATATCCAGCACATTCAGCGACAGCTCGCGCATCTCCTCACCCCGGCTATCAGTTGTTGTACTTGGCCAGAATGCCGTCCACGTCGTCCGCCGTCAGACGGCCGTACACCTCGTCGTTGACGGTGAGCACCGGTGCCAGGCCGCACGCGCCGATGCAGCGGCAGGCGGTCAGGGAGAACTTGCCGTCCTCCGTACACTCGTCGGCGCCGATGCCCAGCAGCTCGCTGAGGCGGTTGAACACGTCGCCGGAGCCCTTGACATAGCAGGCGGTACCCAGGCAGACTGAAATGTTGTACACGCCCTTGGGCGACAGGGCAAACTGGGCATAAAAGGTGGCCACACCGTACACCTTTTCCAGCGGGACGCCCATGCCGTCGGCGATCATCTGCTGCACCTCCATGGGCAGATAGCCGTATACATCCTGCGCCTGCTGCATGACGGCCATCAAGCGGCTGGGATCCTGCTTGTTGGCGTCAATGATCTCCCGCAGCTGCTGTTCCTGCTCCGCAGTGCCACGGAAAGGGAGAGTGCTGATCTTTTTTTGCATATCGTTTCTTCCTCCTTAACGATACCGGGCCCGCCGCCCCCGACAGACGACCCGAAGGACTCCTGTTTGTTAAAAAATGCACAAAAAGAGCCCTGTAGAACCTAAAGTAGAAGTATATCATATACGAAAGAAAAATGCTATGTGTAAATGTCATAGTTTGTACCTCGAATTTTGATGCAATGCGTCTGATTCCCGGATTTCATGCAGGTTTCCCCACTGCGTCGGGCCATCTATGCGCCCTTCCAAATCTATCCTTTACAACGCCTTGGCGCAAAGAGTAAAATAGCGGAGGATGTACAGGGGGATGGATTTGATGAGGTATATATCGAAAATACGATCCTTTATGAAACGGGAAGCCGTGTTATCGGTTGCCTTGGCGCTTGCCCTGTTCTCCGCTTTTCTGGTACATCCAGATGAGGAATATCTTTCCTATGTGGACGGCCAAACCTTGATTCTCTTATTTTGTCTGATGACGGTGATGGCCGGGTTCCAGGCCCATGGCGTTTTCACCTCCCTGGGAGCGGGGCTGCTGCGCCGTTCCCGATCCACCAGGCAAGTGGAGATAACGCTGGTGCTCATCTGCTTTTTTTCCAGCATGCTGGTTACCAACGATGTGGCCCTCCTCACGTTCGTTCCTTTCTCCTTAACGGTGCTTCGTTTGGCCGGGCAGGAATCCCGGGCGGTTCCCGTGGTGGTCCTGCAAACCGTTGCCGCCAACCTGGGAAGCATGTTTACCCCCATCGGCAATCCCCAGAATCTGTATCTTTACGCTCAATCGCATATGTCTTTGACCCGTTTTCTCCTCCTGATGCTTCCCTACACCCTGTTATCCCTGTTCCTGATCACGGTTCTGCTTCTCTTACATAAAAAAGAACCCATAACGGTGACATTGCCATCCTCATCCTCTTCCTCCAAAAAGAAAACGCTGGGGGCGTATCTTTTCCTGTTTCTCGCCTGCCTGTTAGCGGTGGCCAAAGTGCTTCCGCTGCCGTTTCTCCTGATCCTCACCCTGGGAACCGTACTGGTTTTGGAACCCGCGCTTTTAAAGCGGGTGGACTATTCTCTGCTGCTTACTTTTGTAGGGTTCTTTATTTTTGTGGGAAACATAGCGCGCCTTCCCTCCTTTAACCGCCTGCTGTCCGGCTGGCTGGACGGGCAGGTGGCCGCCGTCGCGGTCTGCGTCAGCCAGATAATCAGCAATGTCCCCGCCTCTCTGCTGCTTTCCGGTTTTACCGCGGATTGGGAGGCGCTGATTGTCGGTGTCAATCTGGGCGGATTGGGCACACTGATCGCCTCCATGGCCAGCC
>CABQAA010000256.1 GCA_902461995.1 uncultured Oscillospiraceae bacterium
GCTTCTCGGGAAAATAAGGCGGCGCTTTGTACAGAAGTAAACACAAAAAGACGCCCCCGCGGTTCATCCGCGGGGGCGTCTTATACGAATCAGTCCGGTATTCACAGGGTTTTGGCGAGTTCCTTGAGATAGGCACGGAACCCCTCGCCGACCTCCGGATGCCGGAGGGCGACCTCGCAGGTCGCCTCGAGAATGCCCAGCTTGTTGCCCATGTCGTACCGCTTGCCGGTGAAATCCACGCCGGTCATGCCGTTTTGCCTGGCAAGGGTGCACATGGCGTCGGTCAGCTGGATTTCGCCGCCCGCTCCGGGCGGGGTCTGTTCGAGGATGTCGAAGATCTCAGGCGGAAGCACGCATCGTCCCAGGATGGAAAAGAGGGACAGGATCTTGTCCGGGGAGGGCTTTTCAATCATATCGGTGACCCGGTAGAGGTTGTCCCGCAGGGGAGCGACCTTCAGGGAGCTGTAGCGCACGATCTGCTCGGGTGTCACTTCCTTGATGCCGACAACGCCGAGACCGTACGCCTCATATGCGCGGCAGAGCTGCCCGCAGGCCGGGTCCTCTCCGATGATGACGTCGTCCCCATAGAGAACGGCAAACGGCTCGTCCCCCACAAAGGACCTGGCCCGTCCGACCGCGTGACCCAGCCCCTTCGTCTCCTTCTGGCGGATGAAATAGAGATTGGCCAGGGAGGATATTTCCTGCACCTGCCGGAGCATCTCGGTTTTGCCGCTCTGCGCAAGACGCTCCTCCAGCTCGATGCTGTGATCGAAATGATCCTCGAGGATTTCCTTGCCGCGGTTCGTGATGATGAGGATATCCGTAATGCCGGAGTGCACCGCTTCCTCCACGATGTACTGGATGGCGGGCTTGTCCACGATGGGAAGCATTTCTTTGGGCATAGACTTGGTGATCGGCAGTACGCGGGTACCGAGACCCGCGGCCGGGATAACGGCCTTTCGGACTTTCTGGTGCATGTAGTATCTCCTCTCAACCTTAATAAACCCCCGTTACACGGAGGGAAGGACGGCCACCAGACAGAACGCCGTGGTCGCGGCAGCGGCCAGCAGCAGAATGTACACCAACACGGCAGCGACGCTGACCCCGCCCTTTTTGGTCAGGGCGGCGCGATAAGCCAGCGAATCCGCGTGGACGGCCCGGATTTTCGATATGGCGGCCTGCGTATGTTTGCGGTACAGATGGTTGGACAGGCTCGCCATCAGCAGACGAAGAAAGAAGTGCAGAGTGGTCGACAGATTGAATAAAAGTCCCAACACCGAGGGGATTTCGAGCTGAGCAAGGCCCCCGCCCTGCAGATACGCCTGCGCCGCCGCGGGAGAGGCGATCAGCTGTTTCGCGGCCGTGCCCGCGATGAGCAGACCTGGCAGATGGAGCAGCAGGGACACGAGCAGCACCAGGACAAACGGTTTGATCATTTTACGGTAGAGAAGCCACCCGGCCGGGAAGAGGGCGGCGGCCCAGTTCCAGGACATTTTACTTTTCTGCACCCGCATAAAGTGAAAGCGGGACAGATAAAAACCCGCGTTCGGACCCAAAAATGTCGCCACATCCATGGCCGGATGCCCATCGATCAGGCTGTCCGGAGCGATGCCAATATAGGGACTGAACTGGGCGTAGAATACACTCGCGTCGATGGGAGGCTGCTGTTCCGTCGGTCCGGGCGGGAGAGGTTGGTCCAAATGATAGCCACAGCAGGCGCAGGTGACGGCGCCCGGCGGATTGGCCGTGCCGCAGTTGCCGCAGATGCGGGTGTCCTCATCCTCCCGAGAGAGCGGCGGTTTCCATTGGCGGGGCGTCCCGTGCCAGGACGCAAACGCGCAGCGGCCGTTTTGTTTGTAGCAGGTTCGGTGATGGGGTGCCCCGCAGAGGGGACACACCACCACGTCGTCCTCGGGGAGAAATGGTTTCCCGCAGACGGGACAGGAGATTTTTGTGAAATCCGGCATAGCAGATACCGTCCGTTTCTCCGGCCGGACCATTGGGCGCCCGCCCGGCCGGTTTGGAATGGCGTGATCTTAAAAGAGGCGGATGACGGAACGGTTTTCGCTACATGGAAAAGAAAAGCAGAAGATACTGCGACAGGAAGATGCACATATACGCGGCGGTCCCCAGACCAAAGGAGATGCCGCCCGACGTAAAGACATTCTGGTGATAGCGCGCGTCGGGGTCGGCCTGCCATTTTTTCGATTTCCGCACCACGTTCCGCATATAGAAGTAGTTGCCGAACAGACCGAAGAAAATCCGCAGAAGCAACTCCGCAATGCCCGCGACCGCCAGGGCGATCAGCAGCAGACGGGTCTGCGGGGACTGCATCAAAGTATGGATGGCTGACAGCATCTCGGCATAGAGATTGCCGCCGTTTGTCAGCAGGGGGGAAATGTACTGCAGAGAAATATACGAGGAAAGGAGCTGACGGGCGATCCAGAACAGGAGGGTCAGACCGCCGGCTAGAAAATTTTTGCGGTAGACAAGCCAGCTGGGCGTAATCAGAAAGGCAAACCAGTTCCAGGAAATCTTGGATCCGCTCCGGCTGATGCGGTGGAAACGGGGGATATAATAGGCCGTGTTCACACCGACGGTCTGGGCGAGCTCGCCGGCCGTGACGCCCTCGATGTCTTCCTGGATCGGAATTCCGCCCATGGCATCGTAGACGGGGGCACGGAAGGGCGCGTATTCGCCGTAAGTCCCGGGAGGTGTGAAGGGCGGCGGGACCGGACCCCCGGCCGGGGGAGGCGGGGGCGGTGCACTGGTCCAGTCATCGGCCGGAAGCTCCGCACCGCAGCGGGAGCAGAATTCCGCATATTGAGGGTTGTCCTTGCCGCAGCCCGGACAGATCTTGTCCGCCGACCCCGCAGCTGGCGCAGCCGGATTTCCACCGGCCGGTTCCGCCGCCGGTTCGGGCCGTTTCCATTGCTCGGCGGTTCCATGAGCGGCGGCAAAATGGCAATGCCCTTCTCTTTTCCAGCATTCCCGATGATGAGGCGCGCCGCATTGCGGGCAGGCAACGATATCGTCCTCCTCCCGAAAGGGCTGCCCGCAAACCGGACAGGACTGGCCTTCATAAAAGAACATAAACTGCCCTCACATCTTTCCGCTTACCGTTTTGCAGGCCGGCGGAAGCCCCGCCGGCCCATCTCTATGTCTGTTATTTTACCTTCTTTTTTCTCCGCCTGCAACCAAAACCCGGATCGTTTATAAAAAGTTAACGAATCCCCCGGTCTTTTCCCCAAGTTGTTGATATTTTCCCATTTTCTCAGTATAATATACCGAGTATGGAAACGGCGGGCAGGCGGAATTTGGAAAGCCTATTTTTTTATAGCCTGCCGCATGGAGGGAATCATCAAGATGTCGACGCAAACGAACAGCGAGGCTTTCTTGTTCTCGCTTCGGGGAAAACGCGTGGCCGTTTGTGGCCTGGGACGGACACATATACCGGTGGTGCACCAGTTTCTCGAGCACGGCGCCCGGGTTTTGGCCTGCGACAAGCGGGACCGCGCCTCTGTGGGGGCGGTGGCGGACGAACTCGAAAAGGCCGGGGCGGAGCTGAAACTCGGAGAGGGATATCTCGACGACCTGGCAGTCGATCTGATCCTGCGCTCCCCGGGGATGAAACCCACCCTTCCGCCGTTTATCGAGGCGCGGAAACGGGGCGTACGGGTCACGACCGAAATCGAGCTGTTCATTGAGCTTTGCCCCGCGCCCGTCTACGGCGTCACCGGCTCGGACGGCAAGAC
>CABQAA010000257.1 GCA_902461995.1 uncultured Oscillospiraceae bacterium
GAAGAGACCTTCCGGATGCTGCTTGAAGTCAAGCGGGGGGACGCGCGGGGACACGCCCCCGCTGTGGTGTCCGCCTCCCTGGCCGCTGTGGGCGCGGTGGAAGACTGTCTGGACCGGGTGATCGCCGAGGGCGCCTGCTTTTCCGTCCGGAATCTGGCAGTGGACGGCCGCGACGCCTTGGCCGCCGGTATCCCCGAAGGTCCGCAGGTCGGAAAGACCCTCGCCGCCTTGACCGAAGCCGTCATCGACGGCATTTGGCCCAACGACCGGGAGGTTCTGCTCCGGGTGCTCGAAGAGGAAGGCCGGGGCTTAGAAAAATCTTGATTATTCCCCCGAAAACGAGTAAAATAAATAGGATTCGGTCCCCGCGGGATACGAATGGATATGGGGGACCCCTATGAATACCGGCGCAGCCGGAAGATGGAGGATCATCGGTTTGCAGAGTTTTGTTGATGAAATCGAAAAACGGCGCACGTTTGCCATTATTTCCCACCCTGATGCAGGCAAAACCACGCTGACGGAGAAGCTGCTGCTCTATGGGGGTGCGATTCAGGCCGCCGGCATGGTCAAGGGCAAAAAATCCATGAAGCATGCGGTTTCGGACTGGATGGAAATCGAAAAACAGCGCGGTATTTCCGTGACTTCGTCCGTTATGCAGTTCCATTACGACGGTTACTGCATCAATATTCTCGACACCCCCGGGCACGAGGATTTCTCGGAGGACACCTACCGCACCCTGATGGCGGCCGACTCAGCCGTCATGGTGATCGACGGGTCCAAGGGCGTGGAGAAACAGACGATCAAGCTGTTTAAAGTTTGTGTGATGCGGGACATCCCGATTTTTACC
The DNA here is from genome assembly GCA_902461995.1 of uncultured Oscillospiraceae bacterium. Classification (GTDB taxonomy): domain Bacteria; phylum Bacillota; class Clostridia; order Oscillospirales; family Acutalibacteraceae; genus UMGS1623. Next base: position 848 of record CABQAA010000257.1, read on the forward strand.
TTCATCAACAAGATGGACCGGGAAGCCCGGGATCCTTACGAGCTGATGCAGGAGATCGAACAGGTCCTCGGCATCGCGACCTATCCGATTAACTGGCCCATCGGCTCAGGCAAGAATTTCAAGGGCGTATATGAACGCGAAAAGGGCCGGGTGCTCTCCTTTTCTTATAACGGCATCGGGCATGAGGCCGCCGCGATTGAGGCAGGGCTGGACGATCCGGCCCTCGAAAACACCATTGGGACGGAGCTCTACCACACTCTGCAGGACGACGTGGAGCTGCTCGACGGCGCGGGCGGGGATTTCGACCTCGATCAGGTGCGCCACGGCAAGCTGTCGCCTGTCTTTTTCGGATCGGCCCTGACCAATTTCGGCGTCGAGCCCTTTTTGGAGGATTTCCTCAAGATGACTACGGCGCCGCTGCCCCGCCGTTCCTCGGCCGGGGATATCGATCCGTTCAGCCCGGATTTCTCCGCTTTCGTTTTCAAAATCCAGGCCAATATGAACAAGGCTCACCGGGACCGGGTGGCTTTCATGCGTATCTGCTCGGGCCGGTTTGAAAAGGGGCAGGAGGTTTTTCACGTCCAGGGGGGCAAGAAGATCCGCCTCTCCCAGCCGCAGCAGATGATGGCGCAGGAGCGGGAGATTGTGGAGGAAGCCTACGCGGGGGATATTCTCGGTATCTTCGACCCCGGTATTTTCTCCATCGGCGACACGGTCTGTGCGGCGAGCACCCCCTTTTCTTTTGAGGGTATCCCGACCTTCGCGCCGGAGCATTTTTCTCTGGTGCGCCAGACCGATACCATGAAACGCAAGCAGTTCATCAAGGGAACCTCCCAGATCGCGCAGGAGGGCGCCATCCAGATCTTCCAGGAGATCGGCGGCGGTATGGAAGAGGTCATCGTCGGTGTGGTGGGAACGCTGCAGTTCGACGTGCTCGAATACCGCCTGAAAAACGAGTACGGTGTGGACATCCGGATGGAGAACCTGTCTTATCAGTACATCCGCTGGATCGGCGGAGACGATGTGGACGTCAAGGCGCTCGATCTCAGTTCGGATACCAAGCGGGTACAGGATATGCGGGGACGTCCGCTGCTCCTGTTCACCAATTCCTGGAACATTCAGTGGGCGCTCGACCATAATAAAGGCCTGATTCTGGAGGATTTCAGCCGGACGTAACGGGTCATAAAAGGGAGGAATCCCCGTGAATATTCAGATATTCGGAAAATCCAAATGTTTTGACACCGGTAAGGCGGAGCGGTATTTCAAGGAGCGCAAGATCTCCTTTCAGCGGATCGACGTGGCGAAATTCGGCATCAGCAAGGGAGAACTCCGCAGCGTCTGTCAGGCGGTCGGGGGACTCGACGCCGTTATTGACGAAAAAGCGCCGGGGGCGGAGCTGCTTCGCTATCTGGCCTATGAGGCGGATAAAGAGGAAAAGCTCCTCGAAAATCCGAAGCTCCTGCGCACCCCGATCGTCCGCAACGGCAAAAAAGCCACGGTCGGTTATCAGCCGGAGGTTTGGGACCGCTGGCGGCAGGAAGGCTGAGTCCTTGTGAAAGGGGGAGTCCCGTTGCATTCAAATCCATTGGAACTCGACGGGATGGCGTCTCCGCTGATCGCCTGGTACCTCCGGCATGTCCGCCCCCTGCCCTGGCGGGAGGATCCGACGCCCTACCGGGTTTGGGTGTCGGAAATCATGCTCCAGCAGACCCGCATTGAAGCGGTGCTGCCCTATTTCGACCGCTTTATGCAGGCGTTGCCGGATATCCCCGCCCTCGCGGAAGCCGATGAGGATCTCCTGCTTAAGCTGTGGGAAGGTCTCGGGTATTACAGCCGGGTGAGGAACCTGCAGAAGGCCGCCCGCCAGGTCATGGCGGAGTACGGGGGTCGTCTCCCCGACCGGGTGGAGGAGCTGCTTCGCCTGCCCGGAATCGGGGAATACACCGCCGGTGCCGTCGCTTCCATCGCTTATGGGCGGCGGGCCGCGGCCGTGGACGGCAATGTGCTGCGGGTGTTCGCCCGCCTGACAGCCTGCCGAGAGGATATCCTCCGCCCGGCGGTCAAAAGGGAGCTGTCCGGGGTGGTGCTTTCGCAGGTTCCCGACGAGGCGCCCGGCACCTTCAATCAGGCGGTTATGGAGCTGGGGGAGACGGTTTGCCTGCCCAACACCGAACCGAAATGCGGCACTTGCCCCATCCGTCCGTTCTGCAAAGGAGCGGCACAGGGGATTGCCCGTGATCTGCCCGTCCGCGCCCCCAAAAAGGCCAGACGGGTCGAATACCGTCTCATTCTGGTGGCGGTCACGGATGAACAGCCCCCCCGCGTCCTGCTGCGGCGCCGCTCCGCTAAGGGACTGCTGGCCGGGCTGTGGGAGTTGCCCGGCGTGGTATTGCCCGGGGAATCCGACGAGGCCGCCTGTTTGGAAACCGTGGAAAAAGAGGTGCGCGGATGGGGTATTCAGCCGGTGCGGATGCAGCCGCTCGGCCCCGGCCGCCACATCTTTTCTCATGTGGAATGGCGGATGCAGGGGATGTTGCTGACTGTCCCGCCGTTTGACCCGCCGCCAAACGGCCGGCTGGTCACGGGCCGGGAGCTGGCGGAGGACCTGGCGCTGCCGAGTGCATTCCGCGCTTATGCGTCGCTTCTGCCGATCCTGCTTGCCTCGTCAGACGGGTTGCCAACATAAAAAACGTTTGAAAGGATGGATTGCAGATATGAAACGGGATGGATATCTCTCCTGGGACGAATATTTCATGGGAATCGCGCTTCTCTCTGCCCAGCGCAGCAAGGATCCCGGCACACAGGTCGGGGCCTGCATCGTGGGGGAGGACAACAAGATTCTGTCGGTCGGTTACAATGGGATGCCGGCCGGATGCAGCGATGAC
>CABQAA010000258.1 GCA_902461995.1 uncultured Oscillospiraceae bacterium
CGCGGGGATTGTCCGCGTATTTGGCCACGGCGGGGATATCCTCTTCCCGCCATTCCCGCAAGATAAAGTCCAGACCGACCGCCTCCCGTCTTTTTTTCTATTGTAACGGGTCCGCCGCCGCTTGGCAAGAAACTGCAGTATATTTTCAATAAAAGGGTAAACATATTGTTTGAGATAAAAATCGGCCTACCGGGGGACAAGCCTGGGCCGCCTGTTCCGTCTGATTTAGATATACGGCCGCCGAATTCACAACTGAGCCCATTGCCGGCCGATTTGCTGTTTCCTTCAAAGATTCTTTTCAATCGAAAATTTTTTGCCAAACCCGTTGACAAATACAAAAAAATGCATATACTAATATATGAACAATCATTCATATGAACGGATGTGATACTATGCCCAATTCAAAACCCGCTGAATCGTCCTTGTTGGAGAATGTATCCGAGCGGGGCGAATTCATCCACGCACACGAGGACCTGGTGGATAAGGTCAACCAGGATATGCCGGATGAAGAAATCCTCTACGATCTCGCCGAGCTGTTCAAAATTTTCGGTGACTCCACCCGGATCAAAATCCTGTATGTGCTGTTCGAAAGTGAAATGTGTGTATACGACATCGCCCAGCTCCTCCACATGACCCAGTCGGCGATTTCGCATCAGCTGCGTGCTCTTAAACAGAGCAAATTGGTCAAATACCGCCGCGAGGGCAAAACGGTCTTCTATTCCCTGGCGGACGGCCACGTCCGGACCATTCTCGGCCAGGGTATGGAGCACGTGGCCGAATAGATGGAACCGACCTCATTTATAGAAAGCCATCCGTACCCCCATAACCGGCGGAAGGCCGGCTCCAAATCCACGATGGAAAGGATGCATACCCTATGAAAAAGACCTTCAAGCTCGACGGACTGGACTGCGCCAACTGCGCAGCCAAAATGGAAAACGCTATCCGGAAAATCGACGGTGTGGACAGCGTGTCGGTGAGTTTTATGATGCAGAGGCTGACGATCGAGGCGGAGGCGTCCCGCATGGATGATATTCTCCGCAGCGCCGCTGCGGTCTGCCGCACAATCGAACCCGACTGCACCATCCGGACCTGATATCCGCCCGAAACGAAAGGGGAATCGCCTCATGAGCCGCAAGCAAATCCGAACCCTCTGCCGGATTCTGGCCGGCGCTGCGCTTCTTCTCGCCGCGGTGCTCATTCCGGCAAACGGCATCCTCCGCCTGGCCCTCTTCCTCCTGCCCTATCTGCTCGTGGGCGGGGACGTGCTGTTCCGGGCGGCGCGGAATATCCTGCATGGCCAGGTGTTTGATGAAAACTTTTTGATGGTGGTGGCCACCATCGGTGCCTTCTGCATTGGGGAATACCCGGAGGCCGTGCTGGTCATGGTATTCTACCAGGTCGGCGAGTGGTTCCAGGGCTATGCCGTGGGCCGCTCACGCGCCTCCATCGCCTCCCTCATGGACATCCGGCCCGACCACGCCAACGTAGAAACGGCGGAGGGGCTGCGGCAGGTGGATCCCGAAGAGGTCGCGGTTGGCGATGTCATCGTTATCAAGGCCGGGGAGCGGATCCCCCTGGACGGCGTGGTGCTGGAAGGCCGGACGACGGTCAACACCGCCGCCCTCACCGGCGAATCCCTCCCCCGCGACATCGGCCCCGGAGACACCGTGATCAGCGGCTGCATCAACATCGGCGGCCTTCTGCGGGTGCGGGTCTCCAAACCCTACGGCGAATCCACGGTGGCCAAAATTCTCGACCTGGTGGAGAACGCCAGCAACAAAAAGGCCAAAGCGGAAAACTTCATCACCCGGTTTGCCCGGATCTACACCCCTCTTGTCGTGATCGCGGCGGTTCTGCTGGCCGTGCTACCGCCGCTGCTGTTCGGAGAGGTGTGGAGCACCTGGATCGAACGGGCGCTGATTTTCCTCGTCATCTCCTGTCCCTGTGCGCTGGTGATTTCCATTCCTCTCGGATTTTTCGGCGGCATCGGCGGAGCGTCCCGCCGCGGCATCCTCGTCAAAGGAAGCAATTATCTCGAGGCCCTGTCCCGGACGGAGATCGTCGTATTCGACAAAACTGGCACTCTCACCCGCGGAACCTTTAGCGTGACCGCCGTCCATCCCGACGTGCTGCCGGAGGATCGGCTGCTCGAACTGGCCGCGCTGGCGGAAAGCTATTCCGACCATCCGATTTCCCGCTCTCTGCGGGATGCCTACCATAAAGAACTCGATTCCGCCCGCGTATCGGACGTCGAGGAAATTCCCGGTCACGGCGTCACCGCCCGGATCGACGGCCGGTCCAGGGAGGGCGGCTGTCTCGTCTGCGCGGGAAACAGCAAACTGATGGAGCGCATCGGCGTCCCCTATCGGGACTGTCACCGGACCGGCACCATCGTCCATGTCGCCGTGGACGGCGACTATGCCGGCCACATCGTCATCGCGGACGAGGTGAAGCCGGACGCCGCCAAAGCCGTCGCCGCCTTAAAACGCCAGGGCGTCCGCAAAACCGTCATGCTCACCGGCGACCGGCCGGCTGTGGGCGAAAGCGTGGCGAAGGCCCTCGGCATCGACGAGGTGCACGCCGGTCTCCTGCCGGCGGACAAAGTGGAGCATGTCGAACAGCTCCTGAACGAAAAAAGCGGCCGGGGGGCCCTGGCCTTCGTCGGCGACGGGATCAACGACGCGCCGGTCCTTTCCCGGGCCGATATCGGCATTGCTATGGGCGGTCTTGGTTCGGACGCCGCCATCGAGGCCGCGGACGTGGTGCTCATGGACGACAAGCCCTCCAAAATTGCGGACGCTATCCGGATTTCCCGCAAAACCAGGCGGATCGTCCAGCAGAATATCGTATTCGCCCTGGGCGTCAAGCTGCTGGTCCTCATCCTCGGGGCGTTCGGGCTGGCCACCATGTGGGCGGCGGTTTTCGCCGACGTCGGCGTCTCGGTGATCGCGATTCTCAACGCTATGCGGGCCCTCCGAACCGAAAAAAACGATCGGTAAATGGCTAAAAACGGGCGGATTCCTGTCGGAATTCGCCCGTTTCATGCAAAAAGCCGCTCATTTTATCCCGAATTCCGGCGCGTAAACGACCACCCCGTCCAGTCTGACGTCGGTGCCCTGCAGGTTCCGCGCCATGAACACCTCATCCGGCACGTCGAACGGCGCCCGGATGCCGAACGCCGAGGCCGGCCGGTAGCCGAACCGGGGATAGTAGTCCGCGTGACCCAGCACGACCGAAAAGGTGTAGCCCATGTTCTTCGCTATGCGGTGCCCCTCCCGGATGAGCCGCCCGCCGATTCCCTGCCCCTGCATGGACGGGATGACGGACAAGGGGGCGAGCGCCAGCTGAGTCGTGCCCGCGATGCCGATTTCCGTAAACAGGATATGCCCCACGATTCGGCTGCCCTGCTCCGCCACCAGAGACAGTTCCGGCACGAACGCCGAACTGTCCCGCAGTCGTTCAACAAGATGGTGCTCATCATGGTCGCTCTGTGCGGCGTGCTCGAACGCGGAGCGCACCGTTTCAAAGATCGCCCCGGAATCGCTTGGGCTTGCCTGACGAATGCGCATATCCATAATCGGTCTCCCATCCTGTTTGTAAGTGCATGGCCGATCCCCTGAGCTGATTTTTCAGACGGCATAACTTCCCTCTTGCGCCGTTTTCTCTTCCGGAGACATGCCCCACTGCCGGACGATATCGACCCCGCCGGCCGCAGCCGGACA
>CABQAA010000259.1 GCA_902461995.1 uncultured Oscillospiraceae bacterium
CGAAAAAGGCGGGGCCACCCGGGTCATCGCCGCGGCCACTCATGGTGTCTTATCCGGGCCCGCTCTCGAACGGCTGGAAAAAAGCCCGATTGAGCAGGTTATCCTGCTCGACACCATCTCTCAGCCTCCTCAAAAACGGCTGGATAAAATCAAAGCCCTGCCCGTCGCTCCGGTTTTTTCGGAGGCCATCGAACGGATTTATGCCGACCGGCCTGTGTCTATAATGTTTAAATAATGCAAATATATACTCTTTGTATTAATTCGAGCCCCGTAATTCCCAACAGAAAGGCTTGACTGCATGTTTTTTCGAAAGAACTCTGCACCGTCACCCGGACCTGTCGACTTTATCGTCGCGGGGCTGGGAAACCCGGGGAAACAATACGAAGGCACCCGCCACAACGCCGGTTTCGCGGCACTCGAGGCCTTGGCCAACAAGCTCGATGTCCGGGTTGATCGGATACGGTTCAAATCCTATTGCGGGGAAGCCCGCATCGGCCAGACCAAGACCCTTCTCCTGATGCCCCAGACGTTCATGAACCTGAGCGGCGAGGCGGTGCGGGACGCCATGCAGTTTTACAAAATCCCCCCCGAACGCTGCCTGATCCTGTTTGACGATATTTCCCTGCCGGTGGGCACCATCCGGGTGCGGCGCAAGGGGAGCGACGGCGGACAGCGGGGGATGCGGAGCATCATCACCCTAACCGGTAGCGACCAGTTCCCCCGGGTCAAAATCGGCATTGGTGAAAAGCCCCATCCCGATTACGACCTCGCCGCCTGGGTCCTTTCCCACTTTTCGAAAGAGGAAGCTCCCCTGCTGCTGGAAGCGGCCCACAACGCGGCGGAAGCCGCCTGTCTCATCGTCCGCGGCCAGATCGACGAGGCGATGAACCGTTTTTCCAAATAATCCTGCGGAAAGGAGTATCCGGGCATGTCCGACATCACACCGCGCGATCCCAAAACCCCGGAGGAGGCCCACGCGCGTCAGGCGAAAATCCGCCATCTCGCACTCGATATGTTCATCCCTGTCGTGGCGGCACTGTTTTTGATCCTCAGCATCCTGTGGCCCCACACCATCTTCACCTGTCTGGCGGGGGTCTGCATGGGAATCGTTCTCATCCGCTTCTCCGTCTCCCAATACGACGGGGATCAGGGCCGCACCGTGGCAGAGCGCCTGGCCATGGCCGGCGGTATTGTGCTCATTCTCCTGGCCGTCGTCCGGCTGGTCTTCATGATCCTGGAGGCGCTCCATGTTCTATCCTGGCCTCTTTCCTGATTTTGTCTGTCATCCAGCCAGCCTTATCCGGCGCCTCTCCGGCGTCCGTCTAAGGCGCGTTTTTCTGCGTATTCGCTGATTTATTCGGCCAATATATTGTATAATGTGAATCTCATATTACAAGAGGTATATAATGGGCGTTATTGAAAAAGGCCTCTCCGGCCTTCCGGCTTTCTCATCTCTGTTGGGTGACATCCGGGCGGGCCGTCTTCCGGGTATGCTGACCGGGCTGGGACATATCCACAAAGTCCTGTTGATCCATACGCTTCGCGCCGCTTTGAACCGGCGCGTTTTTGTGTTGGTATCCGACGAGGCGGAAGGGAATCGCCTTTGCGAGGATCTGACGGCCCTCGGCGACGAAGCCCTGTTTCTGCCGGCCCGGGATCTGGCCCTCCGGCGGGTGGAGTCCACTTCCCGCGACTATGAGCAGATGCGTCTGGGCATCCTGGCGCGGATGGCCGCGGGCGAAGGCGAGATCGTGGTCGCCTGTGTGGATGCGGCGGCGAGCTATACCCTGCCGCCCGATGTTCTGCTCGTCCGGACCCTGCGCCTGAAAACCGGCCGGCCGCTGCCGGTCCCCGATCTGGCGTCGGCCCTATCTGCTGCCGGATATGAACGCTGCGAACAGATCGAAGGCCCTGGTCAATTTGCCGTCCGCGGCGGTATATTTGACGTTTACGCGGCCCAGTGCTCTTTCCCCATCCGGATCGAGCTGTGGGGAGACACGGTGGATACCCTCTCGTATTTTGATCTGCTCACCCAGCGGCGGACCGATCCGCTGGACAGCGCGGATATTCCGCCGGCGGCCGAAATTCTTTATGACGACGCCGAAACCCTGGCCGCCCGCATCGAAGATCTGGTCACCTCCCTGCGGGGCAAAACGGCGGCTTTGCAGCGGGAAAACCTGCTCGCCGACGCCGACCGCCTCCGGGGCGGCGGATTCCCCGCGTCGCTGGACAAGTACATCCCGCTGATTTATCCCAAGCCCGCCACCGCCCTCGATTATGCGGGAGGCGCTCTCCTGCTGGTATCTGAGGGGATCAAGGTGCGGGAACGGCTGCGCACGGCGCAGTGGCAGCTGCAGGAAGACATCAAGACCCTGCTCGAAGAGGGGCAGCTCTGCCGCGGCCTGTCGGAGTATATGCTGGACTGGGACGGCCTGTCCGCTGTTCTGGAACAGCGGGATACGGTGTTTCTCGAAGCGTTTGCCCGCACCAGCCCCGACACCAAGATACACTCTTTGTATAATATAACTGCTCGTCAACTCCCCGTATGGTCTGGAGGCCTGGAGCTGCTCTGCGACGATCTGCGGGATATGCTGCACCGGAACATGGCCTGTGTGGTGCTGGCAGGCGCCGAGGAGAAAAATGCCGAGACGCTTGCGGACGACCTGCAGAAGCAGGGCCTCCCCGCTCTGTATGCGCCCTCTCCCGATAAACCCCTCAAAGGGCGGATTCTGGTGGTCCGGGGCGGACTTTCGGCCGGGGCGGATTTCCCCGAGGCCGGCTTCGCTGTCATCACCCACGGCCGCGTGTCGTCTTACCGCCGGAAAACACGGCGCAGCAAAAACAAAGGCGCCGAAATCCACAGCCTGGCCGAGCTGTCGCCGGGCGATTATATCGTCCATGCCGCCCATGGTATCGGTCTGTATGAGGGGATCCATCAACTGGACATCCAGGGGGTCGTCAAGGACTATATCAAGCTGCAGTACGATAAGGGCGACACCCTCTATGTTCCGGTAACCCAGCTCGATCTGGTGTCGAAATACATCGGCACCAAGGACGAGGTCAAGGTCAAGCTCCATCGTTTGGGGGGCCAGGAATGGCAGAAGGCCAAGACCCGCGTGCGGGCGGCCGTCAAGGATATTGCAAAAGAGCTGATACAGCTCTATTCCAAACGAATGGCCACGCCCGGCTTTGCCTTCGGCCCCGATACCGAATGGCAGTACGATTTCGAACGGCATTTCGAATATGAGGAAACCGAGGATCAGCTCCGCTGCATCGACGAGATCAAGGGGGATATGGAGCGCCCTGTTCCCATGGACCGCCTCTTATGCGGCGACGTGGGATTCGGCAAGACCGAGGTGGCGCTTCGTGCGGCGTTTAAATGCGTTTCGGAAAGCAAACAGTGCGTGCTTCTCGTGCCGACCACCATTCTGGCTTTCCAGCATTACAACACCATCGTCCGCCGCTTTGAGGGCTTCCCCGTCCAGGTAGACATGCTGTCCCGTTTCCGGTCGCCGAAGGAGCAGGAGTCCATCCTCCGCCGGACCGCCAGCGGTGAACTCGATATTCTGGTGGGAACCCACCGGATGCTGTCTAAAGACGTCAAATTCCGCAATCTCGGCCTCTTTATCGTGGACGAAGAGCAACGTTTCGGTGTCTCCCAAAAGGAACGGATCAAGGAGCTCGCGCCGAATATCGACGTGCTCACCCTGTCGGCCAC
>CABQAA010000260.1 GCA_902461995.1 uncultured Oscillospiraceae bacterium
TGCCGCCGTAGCCGACGAGAGCGGCTTTGTATGTTTTCATGGTGATTCCGGTCCCTTCCGAATATCTGGAATGATGTGGTTGGATCAGGCCCACCACATGGCGGCGGGATCCTCGGTGATCATGACAATTTTTAAGAACGCGATGGCTTTTTCCAGCCCTTCCTTGACCGACATCAAGCCGTCCTCATGCTCGATGCTGATCGAGCCTTTATAGCCGATGCACTGCAGGGTGGACATCATATCCTTCCATAACTGGGCGCCGGTGCCATAGCCGACGGTGCGGAACACCCAGCTCCGGTCGAGAATGTTGCCGTAATGGCCGGTATCGAGCACACCGTTGCGGGCTTTGTTGTACTCGTCTACACGGGTGTCCTTCGCGTGGAAGTGATACACGGCGTCTTCCAGCTCCCGCAGCGCCATGACCGGGTCCATACCCTGCCAAATCAGGTGGCTGGGATCGAAGTTCGCGCCGATGATATCGCCGACCGCCTCGCGCAGACGGAGCAGAGAAGAGGGATTGTAGACACAGAAGCCGGGATGCATTTCAAAGGCGATCTTGGTCACACCGTGAGAACGGGCGATCTCGGAGGCCTTTTTCCAATAGGGGATCAGAACGTCGTTCCACTGATAATCGAGAATTTCGCCGTAATCCTCCGGCCAGGAGCAGGTGACCCAGTTGGGACGTTCGGATGTGGGGCAGTCGCCCGGGCAGCCGGAGAAGGTGACAATGGTATCGACGCCGAGCTGTTCAGCCAGACGGCAGGTATCGACAAACACCTTGTGATAGGCCTCGGCCTTATCCTTGTTCGGATGAACGGGATTGCCGTGGCAGGACAGCACGCTGATCTCGAGGTCAAATTCCTTGAGAAGGGCCTTAAACTCCGCAATTTTTTCCGGATTGTCGAGATAGACCTCGGGTTTTAAATGGTTGTTGTTGGTGTAGCCGCCGGTGCCAAGTTCCACGGTCTGGACGCCCAGAGAATGCAGATAGGCAAAGGCGTCCCGGGCGGACATGCCCTGCAGCGGGACGGTGAGAACTCCTAACTTCATAACGGAACACTCCTTATATGCAAAATGTTTTGGATCTGCTTTCATTATACCGCAGCCGTGCGGTTTTTCTGCAACTATTGTCCGCTTTTTTGTAAACTTTTTTGTAAACATTTTTGTATGGGAAAACGATAAGGAATACGACTGAGCAGGTAATACCGTAAACTTTTATTGTTTACCTTCAGGATACATTTCTGAGGGAGAGGGAGAAGTCCCCTTATGATGAAAAAAGCGTTACGGCCTGTTTTCATTAAAGAAAAGAGACTGCGGCTTCGCATTTTTGTTCAAATTCGGTTTCTAAATGCAGGCCATAGCGTTTGCATCATACCATACCGCCGCCCCCAAACCACCTAGGTGCTTATTCCTCTCCGGCCTTGAAGTTATAAATCGGACGAATGACCGAGAGCACGGTTACAGTCGCGCCGATGTTGGAGAGGATATCGTCCATCGGCTTGTAGGCCATGGGGCATTCGTCCAGCGTATCTTTTCCGACGGAGGGGGTGTAGATGCCCTCCATCTGTTTTTTATAGGCGGAAACCGTGAAGCTTTGCTTGGCCTGCGCCCGGCTCATCAGCCGTCCGGCCCCGTGGGGAGCGGACCAGTTCCAGTCCTCGTTGCCTTTGCCCACGCAGAGCAGGCTGCCGTCCCGCATGTTGATCGGAATCAGCAGGCGCTCTCCCGCTCCGGCGGATACCGCACCCTTGCGCAGAATCATGGCGTCGGTATCGATGTAATTGTGGATGGTGGTAAAACGATCCTCGGCGTGGAGACCCATTCCTCTGAGAATCTCGTCCACCATCGCGGAGCGGTTCAGCATGGCAAACTGCTGGATGATGCGCATGTCGTGGATATAGCGCTCGAACAGCTCTCCGGATACGTAGGCCAAGGATTTGGGTATGGCAGTGCGCTTGACATGCTTGAGTGCTTTGAGTTCTTTTTGAATCTCCCGTTCCCGGCCTTCCGCCTTAAGGGAGGCGATCAGCACCTTTTCATCGGCCTCGCTGGACCCGTTGAGCTGTTTGTAACCCTCCTCCTGATAATATCCGGCGACCTCCAGTCCCAGATGGCGGCTGCCGGAATGCACCACCAGATAGTATCGGCCGTCCTCGTCCCGGTCCATCTCGATAAAATGGTTGCCGCCGCCAAGAGTGCCGAGGCTCTTTTCCGCCCGCGGCGCGTTGATCTTCTTATAGCAATACAGCTTTGTCAGATCGATCTGCTTCATATAAGGGTGGACCTTATCTCGCACGGCAAACCCCGCTGGGATTTTCGTATAGATCAGTTTGTCCAGCTTCTGCAGTTCCACATGGGTTTCCTTCAGCCGAACGGTTTCCATCCCGCATCCAATGTCCACGCCCACCAGATTAGGGACCACCTTATCGGAGATGGTCATGGTGGTCCCGACCGTGCAGCCGGCACCGGCATGGACATCGGGCATCAGCCGGATTCGGCTGCCCTTGGTAAATTCCTGATTGCAGAGCTGCAGTATTTGTGCGACGGACGCTTCATCCACCGCGTTTGTAAATACTTTTGCCGTATTGAAGGCACCTTTTATTTCCAGCATCCGGCGTTCCTCCTCACGGTTTTGTCCGTTCCGATAAGCAAAAAACGGTCCCGCCCGGCAGGGCAGGGCCGTTTTTTCAGTTTCGGGCGGCTTCTTCGATATGCAGATTGTCGGTGATCTCTCCGATGATATAGCGGGGCCGTCCCTTGACCTCGTCATAGATTTTGGCGATGTAGTATCCAATGATGCCGAGACTCATCATCAGCACCCCGCCGATGATCAAAAGCAGCAGAATCACGGTTGTAAAGCCTTCCACCGCCTGATGGGAGAAATATTTGATCAGCGTTTGGATACCCAGCACGACGGAGAGGATGAGGAGCAGGACCCCCAGCCCGGTCACCAGCTGCATAGGAGCAGAGGAAAACGACGTGATGTTGGACACCGCGTACTTCCAAAGTCCTTTGAGCGACCATTTTGACTCGCCGTACTGCCGTTCGGCTACCTCGTATTCCACGCGGGCGGAACGAAAGCCGGTCCAGAAGGACAGCGCGCGGAAAAAGGTGTTGCGCTCCGGCAGAGCGCTCAGCACGTCCATCACTTTTCGGTCCAGCAGTTTGAAATCGGAGGTGTCGGACATCTCTACCCCCGTCAGCTTGCCGAGCAGTTTGTAGAAGAGACCGCTCGACACTTTATACGTCCATTTTTCCTTACCGCGGCTTTTTTTGATCCCTTCAACGACCTCATACCCTTGTTCCCACAGCTTATACATGACGGGAATCGTCTCGGGAGGATGCTGCAGATCGCAGTCTATCACCACGCAGCAATCGCCCTTTGCCAGCCGGATACCGGCAAAAATAGCGGCTTCTTTGCCGAAATTGCGGCTGAACTGCACACCGCGCACCCGGTCATCTTCTTCAGCCACGCTCCGGATCAGCGGAAAGGTCTGATCTTTTGACCCGTCGCTGATAAACAGCAGCTCATAGGCGATCTGCTCCCGCTGCAGTATGGCGGACAGGACCTCGGCCGTGTGCCGAATATTGGATTCTTCGTTGTACGAGGGAATGACGACACTCAGCAGAGCCATAGACTTGTTCCTCCCGCGGAATCTTCGTTCCTCCTAATGGTACCATGCGTGTCCGGTCCTGTCAATGAAACCGGCCGAGAA
>CABQAA010000261.1 GCA_902461995.1 uncultured Oscillospiraceae bacterium
ACGCAATTCATAGGAAAGGGGAGTCCAAACATTGAAACAGTACACCGCGAAGAACATCCGTAACGTCGCGCTCGCCGGCCACGCCGGTTCCGGCAAGACCTCTCTGGCCGAGGCCGCCTACTATCTGTCGGGAGCCTCCGACCGGCTGGGTCGTGTGGCTGACGGCAATACCGTATGCGATTTCGATCCCGAGGAGATCAAGCGGAAAGCGTCGGTATCCCTGGCGATGCTGCCGGTGGAATGGAAAGATACCAAGATGAACCTGCTGGACACCCCGGGTTTATTTGATTTTTCCGGCGGAAAAAGCGAGGGGCTGCGGGCAGCGGGCAGCGTCGTCATTGTTCTCTCCGGGAAGAGCGGCGTGACGGTCGGTGCGGAAAAGGCATTTGACGCCGCCACGAAAAAAGGAATCGCCAAGCTGTTCTTCGTCAATAAGCTTGACAACGAAAACGCCGATTTCTATAAGGTGTTTGAGGAACTGAAAACCAAATTCGGCCCCATGGTTTGTCCCATCGTGGTGCCCTATGTGGAAGACCGCAAGGTGCAGTGCTATGTCAACCTGCTCGAATACAAGGCCTACGCCTATGAAAACGGCAAGGCTGTGGAACGGCCGCTGCCCGATATGGGCCATCGGCTGGACGGCCTGCGTACCGCCATCAACGAGGCGGTGGCCGAGACCAGCGAGGAACTGATGGAAAAATATTTCTCCGGCGAGGATTTCACACCGGAAGAACGCATCCGGGGCCTGGCGACGGGCATTCGCCGCGGCGAGATCGCCCCGGTGTTCTGCGGCTCCGCCCAGGAACTCGAGGGTGTGGATCAGCTGATGAGCGGCCTGATCTGGCTGGCCCCCTGGGCGGAAACGGTCGCGGGCGAAACCGGGATCGACGCGTCCGGCAATCCTATCGCCATCGAGCCGAGCGAAACCGCCCCCACGGCGGCGGTCGTTTTCAAGACGGTGGTGGATCCCTTCGTGGGCAAGCTGCTGTATTTCAAAGTGGTCAGCGGCAAGGTGTCGCCGGATATGCCGCTGCTGAATTCCCGTACGGGCGCCATGGAAAAGATCGGCAAGGTCTTTGCCGTTCGGGGCAAAAAGCAGGAGGAAGTGCCGTTCGTCACAGCGGGAGACATCGGCGCGGTGGCGAAGCTCAACGCGACCAATACCGGCGATACCCTGTGCGATCCTGCCCATCCGGTCACGCTGCCGGGAGTCTCCTTCGAGGAACCCTGCCTCTCCATGGCCGTATTCGCCAAGAATAAGGGCGACGAGGAAAAAATCACGTTCGGCCTGAACCGCCTGATGGAGGAGGATCCCACCATCTCCTATATCTCCAACACCGAAACCAAGGAGCAGATCCTGTCTGGCCTCGGCGAACAGCATCTGGATGTGGTCGTCTCCAAACTCAAGAGCAAATTCGGCGTCGACGTTACCCTGGCCGTGCCGAAAGTGCCCTATCGCGAAACCATCCGCAAGAAGGTCAAGGTACAGGGCCGGCACAAGAAGCAGTCGGGCGGCCACGGGCAGTTCGGGGATGTGTGGGTCGAATTCGAACCGTGCGACAGCGACGATCTGGTATTCGAGGAGACGGTGTTCGGCGGCTCGGTGCCGCGCAACTATTTCCCCGCCGTGGAAAAGGGCCTCAAGGAAAGCGCCAAAAAGGGCGTGCTGGCCGGATTCCCGATGGTTGGGGTGAAAGCGACCCTCGTCGACGGATCCTACCATCCGGTCGATTCGTCCGAAATGGCGTTCAAGACGGCGGCCAATCTCGCCTATAAGGCGGGTATCCCTCAGGCATCTCCGGTTCTGCTCGAACCGATCGGGACGCTCAGCGTTTTTGTGCCCGGGGACAATACGGGCGACATCATGGGAGATATCAACAAGCGCCGGGGACGTGTGCTCGGCATGAATCCGGCTGACGACGGGCTGACCTGTGTAGAAGCCGAGGTGCCCATGGCCGAAATGGGGGATTATGCCACCATGCTCCGCGCCCAGACGCAGGGCCGCGGCTTCTTCCGCTTCCGCTTCGAACGGTATGAGGAAGCACCTGCAGCCGTGGCGCAAAAGGTCATCGAGCAGTATAAAGTGGCGGAAGACGAATGAATTTTGCCCCCCGGCCGGCTGCTGGGGGGCATTTTTTATCGAATTCATAATTTATACTTGAATTCTGGGGAAATCTAGGGTAGAATAAGGGACAGTTAGGATAATGGAGGAATATTACAATGGTTTCAGCAGGTGATTTCCGCAACGGCGTAACCTTTGAAATGGACAACAACGTCTATCAGATCATCGAATTTCAGCACGTCAAGCCGGGCAAGGGCGCGGCCTTTGTGCGGGCGAAAATCCGCAATGTGATTGCGGGGACGGTCGTGGAGCGTACCTTCAACCCCAATGAAAAATACCCCACCGCTTTTGTCGAGCGCAAGGATATGGAGTATTCTTACTCCGACGGGGATCTCTACTATTTCATGGACCAGGAATCCTATGAGCTGATGCCCATCAACAAAGACGTTCTGGGAGACAATTTCAAGTTTGTCAAAGAGAACATGATCTGCAAGGTGATTTCGTATAAGGGCAAGGTGTTCGGCGTCGAGCCTCCGAACTTTGTCGAGCTTCAGGTCACCAAGACCGATCCCGGGTTCAAGGGCGATACGGCCACCAACGCGACCAAGCCGGCCACGCTGGAAACCGGCGCGGAAGTCCGTGTGCCGCTCTTTATCGACGAGGGCGAGATGATTCGGGTCGATACCCGCACCGGCGACTATATGGAACGCGCATAATCCCATCTGTTTTTACGCAACCTATCCGGGGCGCGGCGGATGCCGTCTCCGGATTTTCAATGCCGGTCCGCCTGTGCGGGTCGGACAATGTAAGGAGGGACAGCACATGACTGTCACGGAAAAAGTCGCATATCTCAAAGGCCTGATCGAAGGCTTCTCGATTGATGAGAATTCCAAGGAAGGCAAGCTGCTCAAGGCTGTTATGGACGTTTTGTCCGATCTGGCTGTGAGCGTGGAAGATCTGGAGGATTACACCGCCGAACTGACCGAGCAGGTCGACGCTATCGACGAGGATCTCGACACCCTGGAGGACGAGGTCTACGGCGACGAGGACGACGATTGCTGCTGTGAGGACTGCGAAGACGAGTTCTACGACATCTGCTGCCCCAACTGCGACGAGGAGTTCTGCGTCGATGAGGAGACCCTGATGGAGGGCGGCATCGAATGCCCGAACTGCGGTGAGCATCTCGAATTCGACATCGAATGCGATTGCGACGACGAAGAGTGCGGCTGCGACTGCTGCCACGACGAAGACGATAAATAAGATTCCTTTGGGGAATGAGTGCCGGTGCCGCATGGTACCGGCGCTTTTTATCCTGTTTGAAGAGAACTCCGATGTGATCAGAAGCATTCGCAACCCACACTATCTATTTGTGAAATAAGGAGCCAGGTGATCCGGAATGGTTCGAATGGATGAATATTTGCAGCGTGCCGCCGGCCTGCTGAAGCAGACGTTTGGAGCCCGTCTTGTCTATCTCGGGCTTCAGGGAAGCTACAGCCGCGGCGAAGCCGACGAACACAGCGATATCGATCTGATGGTGGTGCTCGACGAGCTGCGCTGTGAGGATCTTCTCACCTATCGTGGCTTGCTGGAACAGCTCGGGGACGCGGAGAAATCCTGTGGGTTTATCTGC
>CABQAA010000262.1 GCA_902461995.1 uncultured Oscillospiraceae bacterium
ATACCGGCCAGAATAACCCCCGCGATCAGCGCCGGCAGAACACCGCTTTTGCCCAGCACATTGGCAATGGCGATAAAGATGGTTTCCGAGGTGGAAGTGCCCTCCGCCAGCGCTTCATCGGACGCCCCGATCAGAGCGCCTCGATCGACCAGCTGGGGCAGCGCGGAAGCGCCGACGATGCCGATGACAACAGCGACAAACAGTGAAATGACCACCCAGACCGTCGCAATGCGGCGGGAGGTTTTGAGCTGGCTCTCCTTACGGATCGCCATAAAGCGCAGCAGCACGTGGGGCATGCCGAAATACCCGAGGCCCCAGGCCATCATGGACAGGATATTGAGCCCGCCATAGGGCGAACTGGTGCCGGTCTTCAAAGAATACGAATCGAACATGCTCAGATAGCCCGGGATTTCCCTGGCGTTGTCCATCACAGCGCCCACGCCTCCGGCCGTAACCACGCCGAAAATCAGGACGACCACCAGAGCGCAGGACATCAGGATGCCCTGCATCAGATCGGTTGTGCTCGCCGCCAGGAACCCGCCGATGGCGGTGTACGCCACAATGACGACGGCGCTGACCACCATGGCCGTGACATACGGCATGCCGAACAGGCTGCTGAACAGCTTGCCGCAGGCGGCAAACCCGGAAGCCGTGTACGGAACAAAGAAGATCAAGATCACGATCGCAGACACGCACATCAGCACGCGGCGCTTATCGTGAAACCGGTTCGAAAAAAAGTCGGGCAGGGTGATGGAATTGTTCGCCACGACAGTGTACCGCCGCAAGCGTTTGGCCACCACCAGCCAGTTGACATAGGTGCCGACCGCCAGGCCGATCGCCGTCCAACCCGCGTCGGAAATGCCCGTCAGATACGCGAGCCCAGGCAGCCCCATCAGCAGCCAGCTGCTCATGTCCGAAGCCTCGGCGCTCATGGCCGTCACCAGGGGATTCAGCTTCCGTCCGCCCAGATAAAAATCATCCGCCGTCTTGTTCCGCTTGGCACAGATGATGCCGATGACCAGCACCGCCACCATATACACGCCCATGGCAATGAGCATGCAAATCTTTTCCTGAGTCATCCAACCCCTCCAGCTAATTTATTTTTCGCTTTTTCTCCTCTTTTTCACAGCATCCCAATAGGCCTTGAAGGCCTGTTCGTTTTTATTTTCCGCCGGCACATAATAGGTCTTGCCCAGCAGCACGTCGGGCAGGTACTGCTGTTCCACCCAACGGTCCGGAAAACGGTGCGGATAGAGGTAATGCTGGCCTTTGACCGCCGCATCTTCCCCGTCGTAATGCTTGTTCTGCAGAGAGCGCGGCACCGGCCCGCTCCGACCGGCCCGCACGTCATCGATGGCTGCATGGATCGCATCGTGGGCGGAATTGGACTTCGGCGCCGTCGCCACGAGGATCACCGCGTCGGCCAGCGGCAAACAAGCCTCCGGCAACCCCACCTGCAGGGCCGCATCCACCGCCGCCTTGACGATCGGGATGATCTGCGGATACGCCAGCCCCACATCTTCGCAGGCGCACACCATCAGGCGGCGGCAGGCCGAAGGCAGGTCCCCGGCCTCGAGCAGGCGCGCCAAATAATGCAGCGCCGCATCGGGATCGGAGCCCCGCATGGATTTCTGATAAGCGGAGATGATATCGTAGTGTTCATCCCCGTCCTTGTCGTAGCGCATGGCGCTGCGCTGCGCAAGCTGTCCTGCGATGTCGAGAGTGACCCGGCGCGCTCCTTCTCCGTCGGGCGGCGTGGCGAGCACGCAAAGCTCCACCGCATTGAGGGCCTTGCGCACGTCTCCGCCGCAGGACCGGGCGATATGCGCCGTCACGCCCTCTTCCGGAACGACCGGGGTCCCCTGTTCCTCCGCGAGAAACGCAAACCCCCGCTCCACCGCCTTTTCCACATCGGACGGTTCCACCGCCTTGAATTCAAACACCGTGGACCGGCTGAGAATCGCGCTGTAGACATAAAAATACGGGTTCTCGGTGGTGGAGGCGATCAGAGTGATGCGGCCGTTTTCGATGTGCTCGAGCAGGGTCTGCTGCTGCTTTTTGTTGAAATACTGGATTTCGTCGAGATAGAGCAGGATCCCGCCCACACCGGCCAGGGTATCGAGCTCCTCCACCACTGCCTTGATGTCACTCGTGGAGGCTGTGGTCCCGTTGAGCTTGTGCAGCCGCATGTCCGTCCGCTTGGCGATGATGCCCGCCAACGTGGTTTTCCCCACGCCGGACGGACCGTAGAAAATCAGGTTGGGAATATGCCCCGACTCCACAATGGTGCGGAGCGCTTTTCCTGGGGCGATCAAATGCTGCTGCCCGACAATACCGTCCAGAGAATCCGGACGCATCCGGTCGGCGAGAGGCGCCGCCATACCACTGTTCACCCTTTCATTCGAAAACGCCGGATCCCGGCTTATTCCCGAATAAACTGCAGGAATTGCCGGACGCTCCGGTCCCAGAATTCCCATTCGTGGGCTCCGGCCCATTCCTCATACATATAGGGAATCCGCAGAAAATCCAGCTGCCGGCGCAGCCGCTGATTGTCCTCATACAAAAAGTCCGACAGCCCGCAGGTGATGTACAGGGCCGGTAGACGCTTTCCCGTCGTCACCGCCTTGGCGGTGAGCATCAGGATATCGTCCTCGGCCGCGACGTCTCCGCCGCAGACCGCCTGAATCTCCCCCGGCCCCATCAGAGCGCCGGGATCCTTTAAGCGGCTGCGGATATCCACCGCGCCCGAAAAGCAGCCCGCCGCCGCATAGCGGTCGGGGCAGCGCAGCGCCGCTTTCAAGGCTCCGTAGCCCCCCATCGACAATCCGGCTATGTAGGTGCGGGCCGGGTCGTCCGTCACCCGGAAAAGCGCGGCGGAAAGACGGGGCAACTCTTCCGTGATAAAGGTGAAATACGCGGGACCGTAGGTCATATCGGTGTAAAAGCTCCGCTGCACCTCGGGCATGACGACCGCGATCTCTTCCTGGTTCGCATACCGGTCGATATTCGTGCGGCGGACCCAGGAAGAATGGTTGTCCCCCAGCCCGTGCAGCAGATACAGCACCGGCATATCCCCGGTTTTCTGCCGGTTCTGAGGCAGAGAAACCGTCACTGTCGTATCCATTCCCAGGCTATCCGCGCGCAGCGTTCCTTCGAACAAGGCCATTCCGCATCTCTCCTGTCTCTTGCGTTTACTCGTAGAGAGGATACCGGCTGCACAGCTCATCCACACCCGCGCGGATGGCGTCGGCCTTGCCTTCGAAATCCGTCACCGCATCGGCGATGAAGCCGGCAATGAGGTCCATATCCGCTTCGACGAGGCCGCGGCTGGTCACCGCCGGGGTGCCGAGACGCAGGCCGCTCGTGACAAACGGCGACAGCGGTTCGTCGGGAATCGTGTTCTTGTTGGCCGTGATATACACCTCATCGAGGCGGTGTTCGAGTTCTTTGCCGGTGATGCCGGTCTCCCGCAGATCCATCAGCATCAGGTGGTTGTCGGTGCCGCCCGAGACGAGCTTCATCCCGCGGGAGAGCAGGCCGGCAGCCAGCGCCTTCGCGTTTTTCACGATCTGGTTCTGATAATCCTTGAACCGGGGATTGAGCGCTTCGCCGAAGCAGACCGCTTTGGAGGCGATCACATGCATGAGCGGGCC
>CABQAA010000263.1 GCA_902461995.1 uncultured Oscillospiraceae bacterium
ATCCGGTCGTGATGTTCCGGCGTGGTGACAGTGCAGGAGGCGCAGCCGAGCGCATCCGCAAAGGCCCGCAGCGTGTCCATGGCGGCCGGCGGGGTTCCCTCCGGCGGGGTGAGGATATAGCTGGCACCCCGGAACAGATTGTGGGTGGCGTTTTTCCAGCCGCCCCGTTCCCGTCCCGCCATAGGATGCCCCCCGACGAAGACGAGGCCGCGTTCCTGGCAGAGGGGCAGGCAGGCATCGGTCACCGCGGTCTTCACGCCGCAGACGTCGGTGACGAGGGTGCCGGGACGCAGACTGTCCCGGATTTCCAGAAGCACCGTCCGGCAGGCGGCCGGCGGCAGGGCGAGCACCACCAGATCGGCCTCGGAGAGGGCCTCGCCGCTCACCTCGCCCGCGATGGCGCCGACCTCCCGCATCCAGGCTATGGCGGCGGGATCTCGGTCGGCTCCGAACAGGCGATAGCCGCCATGGCGGGCCAGGGCCTTGGCCATGGAGCCGCCGATCAGCCCGAGGCCATAGAGGATGACGGAAAGATGGGGTTCTTTGCGTGTGTTCAAGACCCTTCCCCCTAACAATTTTTGTGAACCGGCCGCCGGCCGGACGTCAATTTAGCGGTTATCAACCGGTCTCATCCTGGGAGCGTTGTATATCGTTGGTAGCCAATGTGAAAGCCTTGGCACAGGCCGAGGCAAATGAAGGTTCCTATACGGCGATTGACCCGGCCTTACGCATAGAAAATCTCACCATTTTATCCTAGGTGCTTTACTCTTCCCGGACAGCCAGCTCCTTACCGAAGAGAGGGGCAACCTGGCGCACCCGTTCGGTCAGGGCGGCGAACTGGGCCGGGGTGATGGATTGCGCGCCGTCCGACAGGGCGTGGGGCGGATCATTGTGCACCTCGATGATGAGGCCGTCGGCCCCCGCGGCAATGGCGGACAGGGCCAGGGGCTCCACCAGGGCGCTCAGCCCCGAGGCGTGGGACGGATCGACCACCACCGGCAGATGCGAGAGGGTTTTGAGCAGGGGAACGGCCGAGATGTCGAGGGTGTTCCGGGTCATGGTCTCGAAGGTGCGGATGCCCCGTTCGCAGAGGATGACCTTTTCGTTGCCGGCGGCCATGATGTATTCCGCGCTCATCAGCAGTTCCTCGATGGTGTTGGCAAGACCCCTTTTCAGCAGAATGGGCTTGTCGCATTTGCCGAGCTCCTTGAGCAGCTCAAAATTCTGCATGTTCCGGGCCCCTACCTGAATGATGTCCACGTCCTCAAACAAAACCAGATGGGCGGGGGACATGATCTCGGTCACGACCGGCAAGCCGGTCTTTTCCCGGGCGTGGCGGAGCAGCTCGATCCCGCCCGCGCGGAGCCCTTGGAAAGAGTAGGGAGAGGTGCGGGGCTTGAAGGCGCCGCCGCGCAGAAAAGCGGCGCCCGCCTCCTTGACGTCCTCGGCCACGCCGACAATCTGTTCTTCGGATTCCACCGAGCAGGGGCCGGCGATGATGCCGAGCTTGCCGCCGCCGATAACCGAGCCGCCGCCGAGATCGATGACGGTGTCGTCGGGATGGAATTTCCGGTTGGCCTTTTTGTAGGGTTCCTGCACCCGTTTCACGCTCTGGACGATATCTTGGGCACCCACCGATTCGATGTCCACCGCGGCGGTGTCGCCAAGCAGGCCGAGAACCACCGAGTGTTCGCCGTACCAGGCGTTGACCTTGACGCTGTGCTGCCGTTCGAGCAAAGAGGAGAAATCCTCCACCTGTTCATGGGTGACGCCGGGCTTGAGTACGATAATCATAACGCTGCATCCTTTCCCGCGGACATCCGCGGCGGTTTTTGATATAGAAAAAGGCGGGGCCCTTCCATGGGCTCCGCCTTCATCGACTGTGTTGGGGTATTTCGGTTTGGGAGGACGGCCTCATGGACTATTTATTTGGGGAATCCGCGCAGCAAAAAGCACTCCGGCCAAAATAAAAGCCGAAGTGGAAGCTATAAAATCGCGCGGTACCCAGCATGCGGGCCATCGGGACGCCTCCTGTTTCAGGATTTGTTACCATCATAAAGCCTCGGCGGCCGTTTGTCAATGGAAAAAGGCACGGTTATCGAGGCGAATCGGCTGGAAATTTTGTGCGGAGCGGCTGAAGCAGGACGATTTTAGCAATCGAGCGGGGATTACCAACAACATTATTCGGAAGCCGGCCACCCTGCGTCCTCATCTGCGAGAGCGAGGAGAATCTCCTCCGCGACCTCTTCGGGGGAGGGATCGGCATTTACGAACAGGGAGGCGGCCTCATAGTACTGGGGCAGACGCCGGGCCATCAGGTCGCGCACAGCGGCTTCTCGGTCCTCACGCTGCAGCAGGGGACGGGTGCGGTCGCCTTTCAGACGGGTAAGCACCGTTTCAGGGGAGACATCGAGCAGGATGATGATCCCGCTTTGGCGGAGGGAGTCCACGTTTTCCGGAAAGGTCAGGGCGCCGCCGCCCGTGGCGATCACCAGCCCATCCCGCTCGGCCAGACGGGCGCAGACCTGGCGTTCACGCAGGCGGAATTCCTCTTCCCCGAACCGCTTGAAAAGATCCTCCACCGCCATGCCGGCCTCTTCCTCAACGACGGCGTCGGTATCGACGAAGCGCCGGCCGGTCTTGGCCGCGAGCAATCGGCCGACAGTGGTTTTTCCGCAGCCCATAAAGCCGCATAAAATCAGATTTTTCATAAAAAAGCCTCCTACATCTGGGACCCGCGGATGGGCCGTCATCCAAAAGACCGCGCCAGCTCCGCATAGGCGTCGGCGATCAGCTGCCGCACGTCTGCCGGGTCAAAGGTTCCGCCGTACCAGCAGGCATGAGCCGCCGCTGCCTGCCAGACCAGCATGGGCATGCCGCCCACGGTTTTGGCTCCGCCGGCCTTCGCCATGCGGAGCAGCCGGGTTTCCCCGGGATTGTACACCGCGTCAAACACCGCGGCGGTCCGCCGCAGCACGGCTTCCTCCACAGGAGACGCGTCGGGGTGGGGATGCATTCCCACCGGGGTGGCGTTGATCAGCAGGTCGATGTCCTCCTCCCAATCCGCGAGGCGGGACAGCGGCACCACGTCGTAGGAGACGCCCGGCACCAGCCCCCGGACATACGCCTTTAGGGATTCGGCGGCGGCGAGGCTCGATTCCCGGACGGCGTTTACAATCCGCGCACCCGCTAGAGCCGCCTCACAAGCAAACGTACGCCCCACGCCGCCCGCTCCCAAAAGGACCACCTGTCCACTGAGGGGAACGTCCGCATCCCGCAACGAGGCGAGAAAGCCCTCGGCGTCGGTGTTGTACCCCACGGCGCCGGTCTCGGTGACGGCGACAGTATTGACCGACCGATAAAGCTCCGCCCGTCCCTGCAAAGCGGTGAGAAAGGGAATCACCGCCTGTTTATAGGGGATGGTGACGTTGCAGCCTCGGATCCGACCCAGAAGGGCGGGAAAGCTCTCCGGCAGCTGCCCGGGCGGGACATCCTCCAGGGTGTAGACCGCCTCTCGTCCGTTCAAAGCAAAGAGGCGGGTATGCAGGAAGGGGGATAAGCTGTGTCCCAGCGGATGACCGAGGAGGACGAAGCGTTCCGGATTCATGATGGCACGGCCTTTCCAAAAGAAAAATAAAAAAACAAAAAAT
>CABQAA010000264.1 GCA_902461995.1 uncultured Oscillospiraceae bacterium
CGGACAAAGCCCAAGGTGTTGAAATCGGCCGGTATGAAAAACAGGAAAATCAAACTCGCTCCGCACCAGGAAGCGAGAAGCCGCGTCGTTACCTGTTCTGGACCCAGAATTTGTCGGATTTTCAAGATGTCCCCTCCCATCTCACATAATTACAGTATAACAAAAACCGGAAAAAATTGCACCGATTTTTCAAAAAATCACTTCCGATCCGCCCCAAAACCCATGCACCCTTTTTTCTTGTCCTGTGTAAACTGGTTAATAACCAGTCGATTTTTATGAAAAATGGGAAAGGGCGTGACGGCGATGCGCAGACGAATGGGAACGAGGCGGCCCTTTGGGAGAGGCCTTCCTCCGGTCCGGCGTCCGAGCGAAGGAGGCCGTGGCAGGCTATCCGTCAAGCTTCGCCTGATCGCACTTTTCTGCCTGCTGATCGGGTTTTTGTTCATGATGGAGCGGAATCTCCGCCCTCTCATTCAGTCCTATGGGGAAACCGCCGCCAAATGGGTGGCGACCAGGGCCGTCAACGACGGGGTGGCCAAGGCTCTGGCGGAAGCTCAGATGTCCTACGATCAGCTCGTTTCGGTGGAAAAGAATGAAGAGGGCGCCATCACTTCCATCGAAGCGGACACAGTGAAGATCAACCAGCTCAAAGCCATGGCGACCAGTACCGTGATGGATGAACTGGACAAATACAAGCAGCAGACGGTCGAGATTCCCTCCGGCAACCTGATCGGCGGCGATATCTTCACCGGCCGCGGGCCCTACATTCCGATCAAGATCAGCATGAGCGGCACGGCGATCTCCGGCATGACCAGCCGTTTTACGAGCGCCGGTATCAATCAGACCTCTCACCAGATCGAACTGGAGGTCACGGTGCGGATCTATGCGGCAATCCCCGGCTTTCGGGCTGCTATCGAAACTACGACGAACTATCTGGTGGCGGAGACCGTGCTGGTGGGCCAGGTGCCGGATTCCTTTACGCAGGTGGACGGCGACCGGGCGGATATCGTCCGAAAAATCTTTGATTACGCCGACGTGAAATAGTGGTAAATCCACACAAAGTTTGCTATACTAAATCCATCAGCCAAAGAAGAGAGGGTCCGGGATGGATTTTGAGGAAGCGAAGCAGCGGGTTGTCGCGCTGCAGGAACAGATCGATTACCACAGCCGCCGGTATTACGATCAGGACGATCCGGAAATCGAGGACAGCGAGTTCGACGCCCTGACCCGGGAACTGCGTAAGCTGGAAGCCGACTATCCGCAGCTGGTCACGGCGGATTCCTATACCCAGCGGGTGCACGGTGAATTGTCCGCCCTATTTACGCCCGTGGTTCACGAAGTGCCCCTCGCGAGTCTCCAGGATGTGTTCGATCTCGACGAACTGCGCGAGTTCGACGCCCGGGTGCGGGAGACGGTGGAGAATCCACAGTATGTGGTGGAGCCGAAAATCGATGGACTGTCTATCGCTCTCGAATATGTGGACGGCGTCTTCCGCAGGGGCGCGACCCGGGGCGACGGCGCGACAGGGGAGGATGTGTCGGCCAATCTCCGCACCATCCGCACCATTCCGGCCCGCCTGTCCCGGCCTGTCCCCCGCATCATTGTCCGGGGCGAGGTGTATATGCCGCGGGAGAGTTTTGTGTCCCTGGTGGAGCGGCAGGAACTGGAAGGGGAAAAACCCTTTAAGAATCCCCGCAACGCGGCCGCGGGTTCCCTGCGGCAGAAGGATCCCCGAGTGACCAAGGGGCGGGGCCTCGATCTGTTCGTCTTCAACCTTCAGCTCATTGAAGGGGAAGAGGTGTACACCCATGCGGAGTCGCTCGAACGGATGCGGGAGCTGGGGTTCCCGGTGATCCCTTTTTATAAACGGACCGGTTCCATCGACGAGGTGATCGCCGAAGTGGAACGGATAGGGGACATACGCCGCTCCCTGTCCTTCGATATCGACGGCGCGGTCGTCAAGGTGGACGATTTTGCCGAGCGGGAACGGCTGGGCAGCACCTCCAAATTCCCGAAATGGGCGGCGGCGTTCAAATACCCGCCGGAGGAGAAGGAAACCACCCTGCTCGGCGTCGAGATCAATGTCGGCAGGACCGGCGTCCTCACCCCGACCGGGCTGTTCGAGCCGGTCGAGCTGGCGGGCACCACCGTCAGCCGGGCGACCCTCCACAATGAAGAATTCATTGAAGATAAACAGCTCGCCGTCGGAGATCGGGTCGTACTGCGCAAGGCGGGGGACATTATCCCCGAGGTGGTGCGGGTGGCTTCCCACAGCGGCGCCGCTCCCTTTCAGATGCCGGAGGTCTGTCCCTCCTGCGGTTCTGCCGTTTCCAGAGAGGAGGACGAGGCGGCCCTGCGCTGCCTCAATCCCGACTGCCCGGCTCAGCGGCTGCGCCATCTGATTCATTTCGCCTCCCGGGACGCCATGGACATCGAAGGGCTGGGTCCGGCCGTTCTCGAACAGCTGATGGACGCCGGCCTCATCACCCATGTATACGATCTCTATGTCCTTGACCGGGACGCGGTGGCCGCTCTCGAAAAATCGAAGGAAGCGGGGCTGGACCGGGTGATTTTCTCGCTCGGGATCCGCCATATCGGCCAAAAGGCCGCCAAACTCCTCGCCGGACGGTTCGGAACCATGCAGGCGGTGATGGAGGCATCCCTGGAGGAAATTGCGGCTATCGACGGATTCGGGGATATCATGGCGGAAAGCGTCGTCCGCTTTTTCGAACTGGAACCCTCCAGACAAATGGTGGAAGAGCTCGAGAAGGCCGGCGTCCGCATGGAAGACACATCCGAGCGGGCAGATGACCGTTTTGCCGGCATGACCTTTGTGCTCACCGGCACCCTTCCCACCTTGAAACGGGACGAGGCTGCCGCCCTCATCGAGAGATACGGCGGCAAAACGGCGGGCAGTGTATCGAAAAAGACCTCTGTCGTCCTGGCGGGTGAGGATGCGGGCAGCAAGCTGACCAAGGCACAGCAGCTCGGCGTCCGGATCATCGGCCAGGAGGAATTTGAAGAGATGCTGCAATAGAAAACGCCCCGCGGAGAGCTTCCGCGGGGCGTTTGGCACGTGGAAAGAACCAAGGTGGGGGTTACCATGGACATACAAACCGAAAGACTGCTCATCCGCCCGTTTACGGATTCGGATCTGCCCGCGTTCGAAACGCTTCTGGATATTCCGGAAGTGCCCGGATGGCTCATGCAGAAAGATCACGGGGAGGCGTTTCTGCAATGGCAGATATCGAATTACACGGCCATGAATATTGTGAGCGGCATCGTTTGTTTCGGCATCTTTGAAAAAAGGAGCGGCCAAATCTTGGGGGCCGTCGGGGCCGGGCGGCACGACGATTTGCCCGAAACCGAAATCTTTTACAACCTGCTCCCGTCCGCCAGACACCGTGGATATGCCACGGAAGCTGCCAAAGCCGTTACCGATTGGGCGTTTCAAACCTATTCGATCGATTCGATCATCGGCACCGCCGCAGCCGACAACGCGGCGTCTCAGAACGTTCTTAAACGATGCGGATATCGGTACGAGAGTACGCAGACCCTGCTGGTGCATATCGAAGGAAAACCATACGATTTCCAGTGCTACCGGGTTCGCCGCTCGGAATGGGAACAGCGCGCCGCGTGC
>CABQAA010000265.1 GCA_902461995.1 uncultured Oscillospiraceae bacterium
GAGTATGCTCAGCGGGGCCACCAGCGAATCCACAATGGTCGCCATATCGCTGTGGGCAAGGAGCAGGCAGGTGGCAAAATCCGCAATGGGCGACAGCAGGCTGTCGGTGATCGCGATGATCTTGGCATGGCGGGAATGCGCGAAGTGCAAGGTCTTGACCGCCTTGCTGGAGTACCGCGGGAAGCTGATGCCGATGATGGCATCCTCCTCGCTGATATGGATCATCTCTTCGAGAATCTCGGTTTCGCTCGAGGTGTAGACCAGATGAATCTCGGGGAGCAACAGCTTGAGATAATACGCCGCAAAATTGGCCAAGGCCCGGCAGCTTCCCGCTCCGAAGATATACACCTTGCGGGCACCCACCAGCGCATCCACCGCCTGTTCAAACACATCCCGGGGCAGCTCTTCGAGGGTTTGCCGGATATTGGCCATATCGTAAGACATCACGTTTTCGAGGACCTCGCTGTCCGCCATCCGCGCCCGGGTGACCTCTACCCGCTGAACCGTGGTCAGCTTGCTGCGTATCAGCTCCTGCATCGCTTTCTGGAGCTGCGGATACCCTTCAAATCCGAGTTCCGCCGCGAAACGGACCACCGTGGATTCACTGACGCCGACGGTCTCGCCGAGACGGTAGGCCGTCATAAAAGCCGCCGTGTCGTAATGTTCGAGTATATACTGGGCAATGCGCTTCTGCCCCTTGGAAAACCCCGGTATCTGCTGGGTAATATGCGCAATCAGATTCGTTTTCATTTCCATCCGACCTTTCCGCCTGCCGTGCTGGACATTCCCTTCATATTGTAAGGCCTTCGCCCAAAAATTGCAAGCGGTAATCCCCTGTCCTGCAAATAAAAAATGGACAGCACCCGGCCATCCATTCAGATGCGAAATATATGCATGAGTTTAGGCCGCAGAATCCGCTGATACATCGTGATCAGATTGGTCACGGCGATATCATAAATGACAAAAACGACATTCCCCAGGCCCAAAAGGATCAGCGGTACATTCACGCCGAACAGCTCCAGACTGTCCGCCGGCAGGCCGAAAACCTGGAGCATCAGCCAATAGGCGGCCACGATCGTGCCGTTGAAGATCAGGAGCTTGGCCGCCCATTCCAGCGGCCGGAAACGGATGCGTTCGAGCAGAGCCTTGAGAACCGGATAATATCCGAAAAACGCGATGAACAACACCTTGGCTTCCAGCGACGGTGTCAATATCGCATTGAGAATTCCCACCACAGCGTACACCATGAAGCCCCATTTGACGCCGCTTTCCAGGACAATAGGAATCAAAAGCACACCGGCGATCGCCGGCAGGGCGTAGTCCGCGAAGGGAAAAATGGTCAAGAGCATGCACACGAGGGAGAGGGCTGCGAGCAGGCCGCCCAGTGCGATTTTTCCGCTTTGCTTCATGGACTGCCGTCCCGCCTTTCCATTCGGCGCCGATCCTTACCGCGCCGTTCCAATCCCCTAAATTCAGCAGCAGCGGATGAGGTCGCCGCCCATGCATTCACAGCAGCAGTCCGCGCAGATCAGACCGTTGCAGACGTCGCAGGCGGTGCAGCCGCCGGTCGTCTGGCGTCCGGTACGGTAACCGCCGTTCCGCCGCTGTGCCTCCATCTGGTTTAAAGCCTGGCGGTATTCCATATTGCCCGGTTCCATCCGCACCGCGGTGGAAAAATGATTGTAGGCGTCATCCAGCCAGCCTTTTTTGAACAAAACACTTCCCTTTAGGAAATACCATTCCCCGTCCCGGGAATTGCCGGGAATGCCGTCGAGCAGAGTTTCGGCATCCATGACCCGGCCGGTTCGGATGAGATTCCGGATATCCATAAACCGGGACGTCCCGCCGCCCGCTGCCGGTCCTGGCCCCTGCGGAGCGGGACCGCTCTGGCGCCGCATCCGGATAATAGCGTCGTATGCTTCGTTGATCTCCTGCATCTTTTCCTGCGCGAGGTCGGACAGCGGATTGTTGTTGTAATTGTCGGGGTGATATTTTTTGGCCAGCTCCCGGTAGGCCGCCTTCACCTCGTCATCGGTGGCGTTCGGCTGAATGCCCAGCACCTGATAGGGATCAGTCATAGTTCGGGTCCTCTCGCTTTCTGCGTTTACCGGATTTGGATGGCGAATCGTCAAGCGCCAGTTTCTGCACATGCGGCATGCCGAGCTCCAAAATATTGCGCAAAATGCCATCAAAACGGCGGATATCCAACAAATTATAGGCGGCGATGCCTTCCGCGAGCGACGCGTTCAGGGTACCCTCTGCGTATTCCCGCGTGTCTTTCAAGGCGTCGGCGTCTCCCGGGGACAGGTGTCTCGAGAGGACAAAGGCGTTGTAATTGCCGTTCTTCAGATCGTCCTCCAGATCGTCCGCCGCGTCGATCAGATAAATCCAGCGGCCGAGGCAATAGCCGAACCGTTCCAGAATCCGTTTTTCCCGGTCATCCCGCGCCGCCTGCGCCGCCAGATAGGCGAGCATCCGGGCGGTCGGCTCCGCCGCCGCATCGATCAACGGGACCGCGGCCTGTTCCAACTCCGCCTGCTGCCGCATACAGTCCGCCACAAGCTGTTCGAACTCCGGTTTGGCGCGCACGGCCTTTTTATGGCCTCTGGACGAGAAAAGCAGCAGGAACCGGGCGGCGAGCCCTTTCCAGAACCCACTGTCGGCAACCGTATCCCGGGTTTTGTAATACACCAGAAGCGCCGCCGCATCGGCGGCGTCCGCGAGCGCGGTGCTTTCACAACAGCAGGTCCGCTTTTTCAGCGGATTGAACGCGCATCGTCCGCGCTTAAAGCCCGGACATTCGTCGCTGAGGGCCATATAAAACAGTGCCAAAAAGGTGAAATCGTAGCTCAGGGTCATCCGGGCCAAAAAGCCGTAGCGTTTGCCAAGCTGCTTGCACAGCGCGCAGTACACGCCGCGGTAATGTTCGAATTCCCCCATTTTCAGTTCCGGCTGGTACACCTTCACATATCCAAACATCGCATTCCTTCCACCTCACGGCTGACGTCTATAGTATCATACAATACGAAGAAAAACAGTATATGAAAGAATTGTAAATATTCCTTTATAAATCCAGTTTTTCTCACCATTTTGTCGTTTTCGCCTCACAAGCTCCCGCTTTTATTCCTGAAAAAACAGCAAAACCGGCGGTACCACACCGCCGGTTTACATTCAGAAAATCGGTTTTCACCGGCAGCATGCCGGACAGCGGAACGGGATGTGCAGCTCCCGGTCCGCGGCCAGCCCGGTCCGCGTACAGGCCACCAGGGACTGCAGCTCCCGCGCGAAACGTTCCCGCCCGAGAGGCGTCGAAAACCAGGTGTCGCGCCTGCCGTGCAGACTGGCGGCCGGGCAGCACACCAGCCGGTACGACTCCGGGAATCCCTTAACCGCAGTCAGATACGCTCTGGTCATGTGGAACTCCGCCGTCACGAGCAGCAGGGTCAAGGGAATCCGGCCATAGCGGCGCCGGAGCAGGTCGGCCGAATTGGCTACGTTTTCGGGGGTGGTCCGGGACATCTCTTCCGTCAGAATCGCGGTGTCGGGAACGCCGTGCTCCAGCAGGCCCTGCCGGAACAGGGACGCTTCGGTCGGCAGGGCCGGATCCCGGGTCCCCCCCGAAATCAGGA
>CABQAA010000266.1 GCA_902461995.1 uncultured Oscillospiraceae bacterium
CGAACCGGATATGAAGGGGATGGAACGCCCGGTGTTCGTTTCGGGCACCGACGGCGTCGGCACCAAACTGAAACTGGCCTTTCTGCTGGACAAGCACGATACGGTGGGCATCGACTGCGTGGCCATGTGCGCCAACGACGTGGCCTGCTCGGGTGCGAAACCCCTGTTTTTCCTCGATTATATCGCCTGCGGCAAGAACGTTCCGGAAAAGATCGCCGCTATCGTCGCGGGGGTTGCGGAAGGATGTGTGCAGGCGGGCTGCGCCCTGATCGGGGGCGAGACCGCCGAAATGCCGGGGTTTTATCCGGTGGAGGAGTACGATCTCGCCGGCTTCTGTGTGGGGATGGCGGACTATAGACGCATTGTGGACAGCAGCCGGGTGCAGGCCGGGGACGCCCTGATCGGCGTTGGGGCGAGCGGCGTGCATTCCAACGGTTTTTCCCTTGTCCGAAAAGTGTTCGACATCTCGGAAAAAACCGTCGGGGTCTACTGCGATGAGCTGGGCGCGACCCTGGGCGAATCCCTGCTCACCCCGACGAAAATCTATGTAAAGCCCCTGCTCGCCCTGCTGGAGGCGGTGCCGGTTCACGGCGTATCCCATATCACGGGGGGCGGCTTCTACGAGAATATTCCGCGGATGCTGCCCGACGGGCTGGAAGCAGTCATCGAGAAGAAGGCGGTGCCGGTCCTGCCCATTTTCGACCTGATTCAAAAGACCGGAGACATTCCGGAGCGGGATATGTTCAACACCTTCAACATGGGAATCGGCCTGTGCATCGCCCTGCCCGCCGACAAAGCCGATGAAGCGCTCCGCGTTCTGAAAGCGGCGGGGGAAGAGGCCGTGATTCTGGGCGAGGTCAAAGCCGGAAACCAAGGTGTGCAGCTGGTGTAAAATGCTCGAGCCGGTTTTAAACGGCCTCGGGGGTTTTAGAAAGGCCGCTCAGGATTTGAGAGCGGCTGATCCCATCATCAAGGAAAGGGCGGGATACGCTTGCAGAAGATAGCGGTGCTGGTATCGGGCGGGGGCACCAATCTCCAGGCCCTGCTGGATGCCGAGGCGGCCGGGGCTATCCGGAACGGCAAAATCATCCGGGTCATTTCCTCCAAGCCGGGCGTCTATGCTCTGGAACGGGCCAAACAGCACGGAGTCGCTGCGGCGGTGGTCGAGCGGAAAGCGTTCGCAACAGCCGCGGCATTCGACGCCGCGATTCTGCGGGAACTCGAGGACTGCGGCGCCGACATGGTGGTGCTTGCAGGCTTTCTTTCGATCCTCGGCCCCGCGGTGATATCCCGGTACGAAAACCGGATTCTAAACGTCCACCCGGCCCTGATTCCCTCCTTCTGCGGAAAGGGGTATTACGGACTGCGGGTGCACGAGGAGGCGCTCCGGTATGGTGTCAAGCTGACCGGCGCCACGGTGCACTTTGTCAGCGAGGTGCCGGACGGCGGCGCGATTCTGCTGCAAAAGGCGGTGGAGATCCGTCCGGACGACACGCCCGAGACGCTTCAGCGGCGGGTGATGGAGGAGGCCGAGTGGCAGCTGCTGCCGAAGGCCGTTTCCCTGCTTTGCGAGGGGCGGGTCGTGATCGAGGGCCGGATCGCCCGGATTTTGGACGGGGACGAGTGCCGCTAGGGCATGGCGTATTTTCAAGAAGATGGTCTGGCCTGCGGGACCCCTGCTTTCTTTACGCAAAGATAGAAGGCAAAGAGGCGCCAAGGAGCCTCATGAAATCCCGGGTCATCAGCCGATTTTCGTTTTTTGAAAATCGGCATGGAAGCCATTATCTGAACCAACGCTCACAGGGAGGGGACCGAGGTCCCCGGGAACAGGGCGGTCATGAATTTTATAGGAGGATATCCAACTATGCAGAATCGGACACTGAACGAAGAACTCGGCCGGACAAGCTATCCGGGCCGGGGCATTATCCTGGGGATGAGCGGCGACGGTCAGAAAGCCGTCATCGCCTATTTCATCATGGGCCGGAGCGAAAATAGCCGCAACCGGATTTTTGTGACCGACGGCGAGGGGATCAAGACCAAGGCGTTCGACGAGAGCAAGATGGTGGATCCGTCCCTGATTATTTACGCGCCGGTGAGGAAAATGGGCCCCGTTACCATTGTGACCAATGGTGATCAAACGGATACGGTGGTCGATTTCATGCAGAAAGGGCACACGTTTGAAGAGGCGCTGCGCACCAGAGAATTCGAGCCCGACGCGCCCAACTACACCCCCCGCATTTCGGGTGCGGTCTGCTGCGGGGAAGCGTTCTTTTCCTACAAGCTCTCGATTTTGAAAAGCAATCAGGGCAACCCCGCTTCCTGCCTGCGGTTCTTCTACGAATACGCGCCGGTGGCCGGACAGGGACATTTCATCCACACCTATGAGCAGGACGGCGATCCGCTGCCCTCCTTTGAAGGGGAGCCGACGCCGGTCACGATCGAGGGGGATCTCGACACCTTTACCCGCACGGTCTGGGACAGCCTGGACGCGGACAATAAAGTGTCCCTTTTCACCCGGTTTATCGATCTGGAAACCGGGGAGACGGAATCCCGCATCGTCAACAAACATGAAGGCTGAACGAAAGGAAGGACCCGCATGAACGAACTGCTGCTCAAATACGGCTGCAATCCCAATCAGAAGCCGTCCAAAATTTTTATGAAGGACGGCGGCGATCTGCCCATCGAGGTGCTCAACGGCCGGCCTGGCTACATCAATTTTCTCGACGCGTTCAACAGCTGGCAGCTCGTCCGGGAGCTGGCGGAGGCGACCGGCCTGCCCGCCGCCGCGTCTTTCAAGCATGTCAGCCCCGCGGGCGCCGCGGTCGGCCTGCCCATGAGCGAGGAGCTGAAACGGGCCTGTTTTGTCGACGATCTCGAGCTGTCTCCGATTGC
The DNA here is from genome assembly GCA_902461995.1 of uncultured Oscillospiraceae bacterium. Taxonomy (GTDB): domain Bacteria; phylum Bacillota; class Clostridia; order Oscillospirales; family Acutalibacteraceae; genus UMGS1623. The sequence continues at coordinate 2,893 of CABQAA010000266.1, forward strand.
CTGCGCCTATGCCCGAGCAAGGGGCGCTGACCGGATGTCCTCCTACGGCGACTGGGCCGCGCTGTCCGAACCCTGCGACAAAGAAACCGCGCTGCTGCTCGCTAGAGAGGTGTCGGACGGCGTGATTGCCCCCGGTTACACCCCCGAAGCCCTGGAGATTCTCAAGACCAAGCGCAAGGGCGGCTACAACGTGGTTCGGATCGATCCTTCCTACCGTCCGGCCCCTGTGGAGCAGAAGGACGTCTACGGCATCACCTTTGAGCAAGGCCGCAATGAGGTCAAGATCGACGCCGGAATGCTCGACAACATCGTGACGAAGAACCGCGAGCTGCCCGAATCTGCGAAGCGGGATCTGATTCTGGCCCTCATCACCTTAAAATACACCCAATCCAATTCGGTCTGCTATGCAAAGGACGGGCAGGCCATCGGGGTGGGCGCCGGCCAGCAGAGCCGGATCCACTGTACCCGCCTGGCGGGGAACAAGGCTGATATCTGGCATCTGCGTCAGCATCCGAAGGTGCTTGCGCTGCCGTTCAAAGCCGACATCCGCCGTCCCGACCGGGACAACACCATCGACGTTTACATTTCAGACGACGATATGGACGTGCTGGCGGACGGGGTGTGGGAGCAGTTCTTCACCGTGAAGCCGGAGCCTCTTACGAGAGAGGAAAAACGCGCCTATCTCGCCGGCGTGACCGGCGTATCGCTGGGTTCCGACGCCTTCTTCCCCTTC
>CABQAA010000267.1 GCA_902461995.1 uncultured Oscillospiraceae bacterium
GAGTGTGTTTTATTTCATAATGGCCATTACAAAAACGCAGCGGGTGAAGATACGTCTTCACCCGCTGCTGTTTTATGCCTGTGCGGCCTTCCACTCGAGATAATCGTCGTACGGCATCGCCTTGTCGAGGATGGTACCGTCGGGCAGAAACTCGATGATCCGGTTGGCCACGGTCGAAATGAACTGGTGATCGTAGGACGAAAAAAGGATATTGCCCTTGAAATCGATCAGTCCGTCGTTGACGGCCGTGATGGATTCGAGATCGAGGTGGTTAGTGGGTTGGTCAAGGATCAGGACATTCGAGCCGAACATCATCATACGGGAGAGCATGCACCGCACCTTCTCACCGCCCGAAAGGACCTTGACGGGTTTGAGCACGTCATCCCCGGAAAAGAGCATCTTACCGAGGAAGCCCCGCAGATAGGTCTCGGTGTTGTCCTTGGAATATTGATTGAGCCACTCGAGGAGGTTCATATCCACCCCGTCGAAAAAGGCCGAGTTATCTTTCGGAAAATAGGACTGGGAAGTGGTGCCGCCCCATTTGAAGCTGCCCGAATCGGGCTGCATTTCCTCCATCAGGATGCGGAACAGGGTGGTGACGGCGAGTTCGTTGTCCCCCACAAAGGCGATTTTATCCTCTTTATTGACCCGGAAGGAGACATGCTGCAATACGGGCGTACCGTCCTCGAGGGATTTGCAGAGATCCTCCACCGCGAGGATCTCCTTGCCGGCCTCGCGGTCCATCGTAAAGCCGACGAAGGGATACCGGCGGGAGGAGGCGGGCATTTCCTCGACCGTCAGCTTTTCAATCAGCTTTTTGCGGGAGGTGGCCTGCCGGGACTTGGATTTGTTGGCGGAAAACCGCTGGATGAAGCTCTGCAGTTCCTTGATCTTGTCCTCGGCCTTCTTGTTCTGATCCCGGATCATCCGCTGCATCAGCTGGCTGGATTCGTACCAGAAATCGTAGTTGCCGACGTAAATTTTAATTTTGTTGTAATCCACGTCCACGATGTGGGTGCAGACGTTGTTGAGAAAATGCCGGTCATGAGACACCACGATGACGGTGCCGATATAATCCATCAGGAAATCTTCCAGCCAGGCGATGGAGGCGATGTCCAGATGGTTGGTCGGCTCGTCGAGCAGGATGATGTCGGGCTGGCCGAACAAGGCTCTCGCCAGCAGGATTTTCACCTTGTCCCGGTCGGGCAGGCCGCCCATCTGCTCATACAGCAGATCCTGGGACAGGCCGAGCCCCTGCAGGATGCGGCCGGCCTCGGTTTCGGCTTCCCAGCCGTTCAGTTCGGCGAATTCCCCCTCCAGCTCGGAGGCGAGGACACCGTCTTCTTCGGAAAAATCCTCTTTGGCATACAGCGCATCCTTCTGCTGCATGATCTCGAACAGCCGGGGATTGCCCTGCAGAATGGTGTCGAGAACCGTCTGGTCGTCGTAGGCGAAATGATCCTGCCGGAGGACGGACATCCGGGTTTTGGGGGCGATGGAGACCTGGCCGGAAGAGGGTTCGAGATCCCCGGACAGGATGCGCAGAAAGGTGGATTTGCCTGCGCCGTTCGCGCCGATAACGCCGTAGCAGTTTCCGGCGGTGAACTGCAGATCCACATGGGTGAACAAATTTTGGCCGTTGAAGCCGAGACTGACATCGGATACAGTGATCATGGTTCCTCCTGAATGGGTTTACACATCTAAAATAACCGCCGGACCTGTCACCCGGACAAGGCCGACAACCGCCCGCCGTTGTCACGCGCAGGCTGTGTCTGAGTATACCATGATCTTCCGGGATATGCAACACCCCGCCTCAGGCGTGGCGCCGGCGGGGTGTGCGGGACTTATGAGGTGCGGGCGGCGCTGCGGGTTCGGGCGCGGGGGACTGGCGTTCGAGCCGATGAACCGCCCCGGCCCGGGTGGTTAAGAACAGCGGGGACGCATAAAAATACGGAAGCAGGGCGAGGCAGGCGAACAGCCAGCCCGAAAAACCCAGATACAGCCAGGCGATCCGGCCGACCTGTCCCTTCATCAGACGGCGGGATTCCCGCAGGGCGGCCCGCACGGTTGGCTGCTCGGCGAGCAGATACTGAGCGGGCATATACCGCAGCATGGTCAGCTGGACGGCGATGAATCCTGCCATGAGGGCGAACAGGCCGAAGATGACAGAAAAAATCAAGGTGATTTCCGTGAAGGAGGAGGACACGCTGCCGCGGCGAAGCCATTCGCCGTACCCGAAGGCCAGCGCCGCCGGAGCGAACCAAATGAGGCTCCAGAAGAGGCGAAACGCCCAGAGGGAGAGCCGCCAGCGAACGGCCTTTCCGTATAATCTGCTGCTGTAAAAACGCCAGATGACACGGGTGGGCACCGCCTGCGAAAGGAGGGGAGGATCCTCGTCGATCACCAGGCGGGTACCGGATTCATCCGTGATTTCTGAAACAGGATGGAGAGGCGGAGGCCCGGGATCCGACACCAAACGGTAATAGGCGGCCTGCCCCGCCCGCAGGGGGGAGGTGAAGAGCAGGTCGAGCAGGACGGCGATGAGAAGAATGGCGAGGCGCCAGCCGTTGTCCCGTCCCTGTAAAAGCCCTTCGATCGACACCCCTTGTGCGATGCCGAGATCCATGATGTACAGGGCGCCGAATTCCAGCACGGCGAGCAGAATCCCGGCCGCAAGCAGCACACACTGTACCGTGATAGCCCCGTTCCAGTTGATTTTCAGTTGTTTTCGAGCGCGTTTCGCCGGACGCATGCGATCCCTGCTTTCCGGATTTTCTCCTAGTATGGGCGAAATCGGACGGGATGATGCAGGGCGGGCATAAAAAACGCCGCGTATAGAAAAAGGCGGCGGGATTCATGTCCCGCCGCCGGATTCGCTCTTTAACTGGTCCACCGCGTTTTTGACGAGCCTATGAAGGACTTCTTCACAGGACGTGTGCTCCAGCTTAGCGATGCCTCGGATTTTCGACATCAGTTCTTCCGGGATGTCGATCAAAGAAGTCTCCTCATTGCCCATATTCGTGTTTTGTTCCATGATAACCCCTCCATTTCAAGATGTATCACGTTGAATATCATTATAATCGAGTCAAGTATGTTTTGGTACATGAGAAATTTACAGGGTAAATTACCCTGTATCATAGAACCCCCGGGGCCGGAACGCAAGTTCCGGCCCCGGGGGTTTTTCAGCAGGCGTAGGTTTGAGCGAGGCCTGATAGAATTTCCACGTGCAGTTCTTCATCGAGAATGATCCGTTTGAGAATTGCCACGATATCCGGGTCCTCGATGCAGGCGGCCTGACTCTGGTATTTCCGGATGGCGGCTTTTTCACCGGTGATGGCGTTGGCCAGCAGAGCCTTGATTTCCCGTGGATACTGGTTGAATCCAGGCGTCCAGTAGACCCGCTGGCGGTTTTGCCAGCTCCAAAGGCGGGGATCGGCCCCAAGCTGGAGCGCCAGCTTCCCAAAGATATTCAGATGCTGCATCTCGACCATGCCGATCTGATAAAAACAGGAGGAGACCTCTTCGAAGGCGCATCCGGTGACCTGGGCATTATACAGATACAGGCTGACCGCGCTCATTTCCGAATTGGCACTGCCGATATTGCTGAGCATCTGCCGGGC
>CABQAA010000268.1 GCA_902461995.1 uncultured Oscillospiraceae bacterium
GATGCCATGCTGAGGCAGCGCGACCTCCCCCTGGGAGCAGGAGGCCCGGCCGCCTCGCAAAGATCCCACAAAGGGAAACAGATGGGGCGAACGGCCGCTCCAATAGGCGGCGTCGCCGTTCCAAAGATAGTCGACGCCGTCGGCCCCGGTGATCGACTGAAGCTCGGCGCCGAACGAGGACGCCGTTACGGTGAGCTGATCGTTTTTCAGAGTATGCAGATCCGGCATGGTACTCTTCCCCCTTATTTTTTCAGTTTGAGCCACAGGGAATCCATCAGTGCGTTGGTATCGTCCGGCAGGGTCAGGAAGACCTCGGTCTTTTTGAGCACGCTCTCGGGCGGATAGAAGTTCGGATTTTCTCCTACTTCCGGATCGAGCTGCTTGCGCGCCTCGGTCTGGGGGGTGGAATAGCCGATATACTCGGCGTTCGCTTTCGCGACATCGGTACGGCAGAGGAAATTGATATAGGCTTCGGCTTCGGCCTTGTGCTCGCTGCCCTTGAGGATACACATGGCATCCACGAAGAGATTGGTTCCTCCATCCGGCACAAAGAAGTCGATATCGGTATTGCCTTCCTCCGGATCCATCATAATTTTGCCGTCGCCCGCGTAATAAGGGGCGATCCAGCCCTCTTCATTGATCATTTTGTCGTAGACCTGATCCATGACATACTGGTTAAGGAGCGGCTTCTGACGCAGCAGCTCCTGATAAGCCGCCTCCCATTCGTCCGCATTCGTCGTGTTCATGGAATAGCCGAGTTTTTTCAGCGCGATGCCGAAGGCGTCCCGCTGGTTGTCGAACATGAAGATCTTGCCCTTGTACTTGTCGCACCAGAGCAGATCCCATCCGAGCGCCAGATCGGCGGCATCCACCTTTTTGGTGTTGTAGAAAATGCCGACCGTACCCCAGGTGTAGGGAACCGAGTACTCGTTGGTCGGATCGTAATCCGGTTTTTTCAAATTCTCGTCGATATACTGGAAATTCGGTACGTTTTCCAAATTTATTTTTTCAAGCATGCCTTCCTTAATCATCTTCCCCACCATGTAATCGGAGGGAAACACGACGTCATAATCCGCGGCGCCCGAACTGATGACCGCGTACATGCTCTCATTATCGGTAAAATTCTTGTAATTGACCTTGATGCCGGTTTCAAAGGTGAACCGGTCGTTGACCTTGAAATCCTCGTCGTCGATGTATTCGCCCCAGTTATAGACGTTGAGGGTCACACCTGTCAGAGGCGCCGCCGATTCGCCGTCACCGCCGGCAGGATTGCCGCCGCATCCCGCGGCGAAGAGGCCCAGAGAGGCCGCCAGAACCAAACACGCGATTTTTTTCAACTACCTATCTCCCTTACTACAAAATAATGATTAAAACCGGACAACCGGCTTCCATCCAAACCATCATCCCGCCCGGCGGGGCTTGGGCTGTCCCCGGATCTGCGCCACGTTAACGAGGATGAGCAGCAGCAGGATCGCTCCGAACATCAGGGTGGACAGCGCGTTGATTTCGGGTGTCACGCGGCGCTTGACCATCGCGTAGATGGTCACGGACAGGTTCTGCGCCGTCGATCCGGAGGTGAACAGGCTGATAACGAAATCGTCAAGAGACATGGTGAAGGCCATCAGGGCTCCCGTCACCACCCCCGGCATAATCTGAGGCATCACCACCCGCAGAAACGCGGGAAACGGATGGCATCCGAGATCGAGGGCCGCCTCATAGAGGTGGCGGTCGGTCTGGCGGAGCTTGGGCATCACCTGCAGCACCACGTAGGGGATGCAGAACGTGATGTGCGACAGCAGCAGAGCGGTGACACCGGTGCTGATAAGGCCCCCGGTCACCCGGGCCAGAAACACGAACAGCAGCATCAAGGAAATACCTGTGACGATTTCCGGATTGACCATCGGGATATTGTTAACCGCCAGGAACACCCGGCGCAGCTTGCTGTTCATACCGTTGATTCCCACCGCCGCCGCGGTGCCGATCACGGTGGCGACGAGCGCGGATACCAAAGCCACCCACAACGTCAGCCACAGGGCGGAAAGAAGCTGGGTGTCTTTGAAAAGGGTTTCGTACCAATGCAGGGAAAAACCGCTCCACACCGTCCGGCTTCTGGATGAGTTGAAGGAAAAAATAATCAGGACCACAATGGGGGCATACAGGAAAATAAAGATCAGGGCGTTGTAAATCCGGGACAGGGTTTTCACAGCACCAGCCCCCCTTCCTCGTCGCCCTTGTCGGCAAAGCCGGTCAGCGCCATGCAGAGCAGGATCAGCACCATGAGCACCAGGGAAAGCGCGGCACCGACGTTATAGTTGGCGCCCTGGCCGATGAACATGGTTTCGATGGCGTCGCCGATGAGCAGCACCTTGCTGCCGCCGAGCAGTTTGGTGATAACGAAGGTGCTGACGGCCGGGACGAACACCATCGTGATCCCGCTGAGGATCCCCGGCACCGACAGGGGCAGAATCACCCGCCCCAGCACCTGAAAACCGTTGGAACCCAGATCCTGCGCCGCCTCGATAATCCGGGAATCGATCTTGGTCATGACGGAATAGAGGGGCAGCACCATGAAGGGCAGAAAATTGTACACCATGCCTAGCACCACGGCGCCGTTCGTGTTGATCATGTGAAAGGAATCTTCCGGTCCAAGCAGGCCGATCATCCGGAAAAACTGGTTGATGAAGCCGTTGTCCTCGAGCAGGGACATCCAGGCATAGGTACGCAGCAGGAAGTTCATCCACATCGGCAGCATGATGATCAGCACCATGGTCTGCTGCATCCTCTCCCCCGACCGGGAAATGCTGTACGCCAGCGGATAGGCGAGCACAAGACAGAGCGCAGTTGCGGCGGCGCCAAGGCCGATCGACAGCCCGAAGGTGCCCGCATAATCCACGATGGCGGACAGGTTCTGGAAGGTGAAATGTCCTTCCTTATCGGTAAAGGCGAACCACAGCACAATCCCCAGCGGGACCACTGTGAACAGAAACATCCAGATACCGAAGGGCGCGGCGGCGGAACGGGAGCTCTTCATTCCGTCTCCCCCCCGCTCTCTTCAGTCAGGTCGATTTCGGGGTTGGCCATCTCCTCGAACTCCTCCGAATAGGAGCTGTAGTCTCCGAACATTCCGGAATATTTCGATTTTTTCATGATATGGATATCCTCGGGGTTCAGGGAAATCCCGATGACCGAATCGACGGGATAATAGTCGGTGGTTTGGATCATCCATTTAAAGCCCTTGAAATCGACGATGGTTTCAAAATGGACCCCCTTGAAGGTGACACTCGTCACCGTACCGGTCAGATGGCCCCGATCGGGCGGAACGATGTCGATATCCTCCGGGCGGATGACGACATCCACCGGCTCCATCGGCTCAAAGCCCTTGTCCACGCAGCGGAATTTGCGGCCAAAAAACTCAACGAGACAGTCCTCGTACATGACGCCGTCGAGGATGTTGCTTTCGCCGATGAAATCCGCTACAAAGGCGTTCTCCGGCTCGTTGTAAATGTCCTGGGGCGTGCCGATCTGCTGAATGACGCCGTTGTCCATGACCACGACGGTATCCGACATCGAGAGCGCCTCTTCCTGGTCGTGGGTGACATAGACGAA
>CABQAA010000269.1 GCA_902461995.1 uncultured Oscillospiraceae bacterium
CCGAAAAAGCGCCTGTTTTCGGCATGGATATCTCTTCCGGTTCGTTGAATCCGCCGCGGCCGGATCTCGGTTTACGGCAGATTTTCGAGGCCGGCCGGATCCTGCAGGGTGATGCCGCCCCGGCTGAGGGAGACGAGGCCCTCCGATTGAAAATAGCGCAGCATCCGGGTGACAACCTCCCGGGCGCTGCCCAGATGACGGGCGATTTCCTCGTGGGTCAGGATGAGGTGATCGCCGCCCTCGAGAACCCGCTGCTCGAGCAGAAATTCCGCCAGCCGCCGCCCAAAGCTGGAAAACAGAACCTGTTCCATCACCCACATGACGTCGGAAAACCGGGAGGCCATGATCTTGGACGTGTACTCCGCTGCGGGCAGGGAGGAGGCCAGAATCTCCTGATATACCGGCGCCGGCAGCACCAGCACCTCGGCCGCCCGCTCTGCCTCCACAAACACCTCGAAACGGATATTTTTCAGGATACAAGAGGCGGAAAACAGGCAGATATCCCTCTCCAGCAGGCGATAGAGAGTGATTTCCCGTCCGGTGTCCGAGGTCAGAAAAACCCGCAGCAGGCCGGCTGTCACTAAGAACAGGCCGTTGCAGTCGGCGGTGCCGTTGTGAAGGCGGGCCCCCTTTTCAAAGGAGCGGGAGACAGCCGCTCCGTCGAGAAGCCGCTGCTCCGACGGGGTCAGGGCATCCCAGAAGGGCAGAAACTCCCGCAGGATCGGATTGCGCAAGACGGTGCCCCCTTTCTGCGTAAAAACCACAGGGCGGCGGATATCATCCGCCGCCTGTTTTCAATGTATAGAATCCGTCTCCCGAACACTCGGGGGAGTGCCGGCTCAGCCCTCCAGCAGGCGGAGAACCTCCGCCTTGGGCTTCAGGCCGACCGACGTCGCCTGGATTTCGCCGTCCTTCAGGACCACGAGGGTGGGGATGCTCATCACACCGAACCGGGACGCCAGTTCGGGCTGCTCGTCGATGTTGACCTTGCAGACCTTCACCCGGCCGCGTTCTTCCTCGGCGATCTCGTCCACGATGGGGGAGAGCATCCGGCAGGGGCCGCACCAGGGAGCCCAGAAATCGATCAGCACCGGCTTATCCGACGCGAGAACTTCCTTTTCAAATGTTTGATTGGTACAAGTGACAACAGCCATGACCACAACCTCCTGTGTTTCATTCTGTTGTCAGTATACGCTCTCCGTCCGGGTTCGTCTGTGACCTAGTCACCAAACCTATTTGGCTTGAATAGATTGGGTGTATTCACTGGGTGTCATGCCGGTCGCCTGCTTGAAATGGCGGGAGAAATAATGGACCGACGCATAGCCCAGGCGGTCGGCGATCTGGGTGATGTTGCCGCTCCCCTCCCGCAGAAGCCGCTTGGCGTATTCGATTTTGAGCATCCGGTAGTACTCCATCACGCCCATGCCGGTGGCAGCCTTGAAAATGGTCTTCAGATTGGTAGCGCTCTGAGCGGAAAAGCGGCAGACTTGGGCGAAAGACAGCCCACCGCAGAGATTTTCTTCCATATAAGTGATCACCCGTTCGGCCAGATCATGGTCCGAACGGCGCTTGACCGAGGACGACGCCTTGACCTCCCGGGCCTGTTCCGCGCCCCGGCGCACCATCCGGATGAGCATCTGTTCGAGCAGAGACACCACCATCTGCTCACTGCCGAAGGCGCTCGACGAGGCCCGGATCATCTGCACGGTTCCCGGATCGTCCAGGGGAGAGGCAAAGGCGTCCCGTGCCTCCGATACGAGACGGGAGAGCAGCTCCTGCTCGTCTCCGTCGGCCCGCAGCACCTTGCCTTCGAAATATGCCATGGCGGCCGACCGGCAGACGAACGATACCACAACCAGATTCGGCGCCACGACGCCGTTTGCAAACACGTTATGGAATTCGTCCGGCTTGTGGAAGATCATCTCCCCCTGCCGCAGACGGTAGCCTGTGCTGTCCGCCATCACTTCGACCTCGCCCTTGTCCACGTAGAGCAGTTCCCAGAAATCGTGCTTTTCCCCTTCAAACACGTAGTTTTTCGCGTATTCGAAATAATGCACCGTCACGATGGCTTCCACCGCCATCTCCCGTTTGGGAATTGTGGGAACAAATGTGGGCATCCATCCGCCTCCTCCGTTTGAAACATCCGCTGCCGGCTTTACCGATCCGGCAGAATATAGTTGAGCCGTCCGGCGATCTCGCCGTTTTGGCGGAACACCCGGGGAACCCGTTTGCCGATGAGGCAGACGGTTTCGTAGTGAATGGTGCCCCCCAGGGCCGCGATCTCCTCGACGGGCAGAAGCGCGTCGCCGTCCCGGCCAAAGGCGGTCACGGTCATTCCTTCGGCCGCCTCGGGAATATCGGTGACGTCCAGCATGCACTGGTCCATACACACCCGGCCCACGACCGGGGCCTCCCGGCCGCACAGCAGCATGTGAGCACGGTTGGAGAGGGTACGGGCGTAGCCGTCCGCGTATCCGACCGGTACCGTCGCCAGCCGGGTTTCCCGCTTTGTGACAAAGGTGCGGCCATAGCTGACCGGGGTGCCGGCGGGCACGGTTTTGACCATGGACACCACCGTTTTGAGTTCCATGGCGGGGCGCAGCGGCAGCATTCCCTCCATCCAGGGGGCCGGGGCCAGACCGTAGAGAATGATGCCCGGGCGGACCAAATCGAGATGCATGTCGGGATAGCGCAGTACCCCCGCGCTGTTGCAGCAGTGGCGCAGTGGAAACATCACCCCCCGCTGTTCCAGCCGGGCGAGCGCCTCCGTAAACCGGGCGTATTGCAGGCGGGTGTACCCGCCGTCGTCCTCCTCATCCGCAGAGGCGAAATGGGTAAACGCCCCCTCCATGACGAGGTGGGACAGGGCCTTCATCGCCTCGATTTCGGTGAGAGTATTGTGATCCTCGGCTTCGCTGTGATAGGGCAGCCCGACCCGGGACATTCCCGTGTCGATTTTGACGTGGATCCGGACCGTCACCCCCGCATCCGCGGCGGCAGCGTCGAGTTCCCGGGCGTATTCCCCGTTGAGCACGGTCTGGGAAATGCCGAGCCGTGCGAGGCTGGCTGCCTCGGACGGCGGCGTGTAGGCGAAGATCAGAATCGGCTCGGTGATGCCGGCCGACCGGATCTGCATGGCCTCGTCCAGGTTGGACACCCCGAACCAGGAGGCGCCGGCCTCCCGGAGCGAACGGGCAACCATGCCCGCCCCGTGTCCGTAGGCATCGGCCTTGACGACGGCCATCACCCGGCTGTTCCCGGAAAGGGAGGCCGCGATGGCGTGGTAATTATCCTGCAGGGCATCGAGATCGATCTCGGCCCAGGTACGTTTGAGAAAATCCGACACGGCAACGGCCCCTTTCATCGTGTGTCCATTATACCCCGGAAAGCCGGGAGAATCAAGGCGTGGACATGCGCGTCCGATAAAAAAGGCGGTGGGCAAGAGGCCGGACAGGGCCGCCGGTTCGCGGTGGACCGGTGTCCGCGCGAATCCCCCTGCACCTGAAAAATAGCGGAAACACACCGTGTTTCCGCTATTTTTACTGATAAAAGGGGTTTGGGAGACGTATGTCCTAAAAA
>CABQAA010000270.1 GCA_902461995.1 uncultured Oscillospiraceae bacterium
CACAGGGTACACTTATGTATTATAAGTTATATAAATCATACTTTTCATACAGGAGGGCTCGTTATGGATAAGCCGGTGGGGAAATACGCCTGGACCGCCAAAGTGGGGGAAAAGGGGCAGATCGTCATTCCGAAAGAGGCCCGCGAGGTGTTCGGCATCCACCCGGGGGACACGCTGCTCGTGCTCGGGGACATCGAGCGAGGACTCGCGCTGGTCAAAAACGACGCGTTCATGACCTTTGCTCAAGCGATTTTCGACGCGCAGAAGCCGGGGGAGGACACCGAATGAACGCCATCGAGATCACGGGACTGACCAAGACGTTCGGAACCCGGACGGCGGTGGACGCTCTGACCCTGTCGATTCCGCAGGGGGAGCTGTTTGCCCTGCTCGGACAGAACGGGGCAGGGAAGACCACCACGATCCGGATGCTGTCGGGACTCATGCCGCCGTCGGGCGGATCGGCCCTGCTGATGGGGCGGGACATCGGGAAAGAGCTCCGGGCCGTCAAGTCCTGCCTCAACGTTTCCCCGCAGGAGACGGCCGTGGCGCCGAAACTCTCGGTGCGGGAAAATCTGGAGCTGATGGCCCGCCTGTACGGCTGCGGACGGCGGCAGGCCGCCGAGAAGGCGGAGAAGCAGCTCCGGGCGTTTCATCTGGCCGACCGGGCGAAGGAACGGGCCAAATCCCTGTCGGGCGGTATGCAGCGGAAGCTCAGCATCGCCATGGCCCTGATTTCGGAACCGCAGATTCTGTTTCTGGATGAGCCGACTCTGGGACTGGATGTCCGGGCGAGACGGGACCTCTGGAAATGGATCGAGGGGCTGAAAGGCCGGATCACCGTTATTCTGACCACCCACTATCTCGAGGAAGCCGAGGCGCTGGCCGACCGGATCGGGATCATGAGCCGGGGACGGATGCTGTTGATGGGGACGGCGGATGACATCAAACGGGAAACCGGGGCGGCGACGCTGGAAGACGCCTTTCTGCGCCTGACCGACGAGGAGGTGCCGGCATGAGAAGTCTGGCCTTTGCGTCCCGCAACGGACGGGAGATCCTGCGGGATCCCCTCAGCGCCCTGTTCGGCATCGGGTTTCCGGTGGTGCTGATTCTGCTGATTTCCGTCATGAAGCGCAGCGTTCCGGATATGCCGGGCGAGATGTTCGGCATCACGGCGTTCACCCCCGGCATGGCGGTGTTTGGGCTGTCCTTTCTCTCCCTGTTCCTCGGCATGCTGATCGCGAACGACCGCTCCAGCGCGTTTCTGACACGTCTGTTCGCCTGCCCGATGACGGGCGCAGAATACATTCTCGGGTATTCCCTGCCCATGCTGCCCCTGGCGCTGCTGCAGGGAATCGCGTGCTATGTCACGGCGTTTTTCTTCGGCTTGCCCCTGAATGCGCATCTGTTGCTGGGGCTCGTCACCCTGCTGCTGCCGGCGCTGCTGTTCATCGCCCTCGGATTGCTCTTCGGCAGCCTGTTTACGGCTACCCAGGTGGGGGGCTTTGCCTCTATTCTCGTGAATGTGGCGGCGTGGCTGAGCGGCACCTGGTTCGATCTGGACATGATCGGGGGCGCTTTCAAAACCATCTGCCATCTCCTGCCCTTCGCTCATGCGGTGGAGGCGGTGAAAGCGGCGATGAACGGCGACTATGGCGCGATGCCCCTCCATCTGCTGTGGGTGATCGGATACGCCGCCGTGTTTTTTGCGCTGGCGGTCTGGATTTTCCGCCGGAGGATGCGGGGCGCGTAAAAACGGAAAAGGGACCGGAACGGATTTCGTTCCGGTCCTTTGGTTATGCAAGCGTCTGCCTCAGCCGTTCCCTGGCCCGTTTCAGGCGGGCGGACACCGCGTTTTCGGACAAGGACAGCACCCTGGCGATCTCTCCGACCGGCAGTCCCGTGTAATAGCGCAGCAGGATTACCTCCCGGTCCCGGGGCGGGAGACCGTACACCGCCTCGAGCAGTTCCCGCCGCTCGAGACTGCCATCCTCCCTGTCTGCCGCCGCCGAGAGGGGGAGACCCTGTCGTTCTCTCCGGCGGGCCGGCCGACGGAGCTGGTCCCGGCAAATATTGATGGCGATACGGGTCAACCAGGTGCGCTCACTGCTCTCCCCACGGAAGCGGGCATAAGCCCGATAACCCCGGTACAGGGTGTCCTGCACCGCCTCCTCCGCCAGCTGCCGGTCCCCGAGCATCAGGACACAAAGCCGCAGCAGCGGCGTGGCGTACTCCGCCATCCAGCGTTCGAGATCGGGTTCCGCCGATTCCGGCACGGTCAGAAGCCAGAGCATATCCATCCCCTCCTTCTCAATCAGGCCGCGGGATTGCGCAGTACGCCGATGAATAGCGGCAGACCGCTGTCCGCGTGGACGATGGCGTAGACGAAGGGCCGGTCCAGCCGCACTTCTTTTTCAGGCGGCGCGGAGTTTCCGCATTTCATCCCGAAAAAGGTGATGGACGCCGCTTTGGTACCGTTTTCGTCCAGTTCCACCCGCGTTTGCTGGAACGCGTCGCCGATCCACAGAGGGACGCCGACATTTGCCAGAGAACGAAAATCCGCCCGGTCCGGGTCGAACGCGGTCACGAGTCCCATGGCGCTGAGCGGCTCTTGGAGCTCCAGACGGGCATCAAAAGAGAATTTGGGGATATAGGCGGTCACCGCGCCCCCGGTACCCTGAAGCAAAGTGAGCCACGCGTCACCGTCGAGCGCGCGAAGCAGCGCCTCGGGGGAGGTGCCTTCGTCCGGCAGCAGGCCGACGAACTGATAGTCCTGCCCCTTGTAGGCTTTGGTAAAGCCGGTAAAGCCATTCCCTTCGATCAGTGTGGTTTCTTTGGAACAGAGATAATCCGCGCGGACTTCCCCCTTCGGGGTATAGAAGGGCTGGTCTTTCAGAATATCCGCCTTTTTATAGGGGGTTTCCCATTTTTGATCAAACAGGACCGCGCCGATCACGGCCATAACGGTCTGTTCCCCGGGCAGGTCGTTTCCCCGCAGGGTGTCGATCATGCGGGGAATCAGCCCGTCGGTGTGGTATTTGCCCCAGCGGTTGATATCCCGCACCGTGTCGGGGGAGTCGAAATCTCCCCGATACGCCGCGGCCGAAAAAAAGTCGGCGTTTGTCTGCAGAAAGGCGGGATTGACGGAGAGGGACTGGTCGAACCAGATGGAATGCGCGAGGCTTACCCGGCCCTGCTCGGTCTCCCGGCCCAGCCGGTCCAGCAGAGTGCGGCACTGGGGATTGCGCTCCTCTGCGGCTGTGCCCAGCAGGGCGTCGAACTCCGCCTTGGTCTGGCCGTCGGCCCCGTTGCCGAGCATGGCCAGCGTCAGATAGAGGGAGAGCGGCGAAACGAGCGTGTTGCCCTCGCCTCTCTGCACGGCGGAAAAGCGCAGGCCGAAATCGGCCACCGCCGCTTTGAAATCGGCGGACAGCGGCTCGCCGGCCGCTGCGGCCGGCTGGATGCCTTTCATCAGGTTTTCTGCCTTGACCGACAGAGACGGCGGATAGAGCAGCACCGCCGCCGCGACAGCCGCCGCGGCCGCTCC
>CABQAA010000271.1 GCA_902461995.1 uncultured Oscillospiraceae bacterium
CCGCACCAGCGGGCCTGGGCGAAAGGAAGATCGAGACTGACCGCCACGATCGTTACGCCCGGCAATTCCGCCGCCTTTTCATTGAAGCGGCGCACCTCCTGATCGCATACCCCCGTATCGAGGGACGGAACGGTCAGAAACACCCGGATGCCGGTAAGATCGGTATCCCTCACCTCGTCCAGAGATGTGTCGGTCAGGATAAAACCGGGCATCGGATCCCCTACCCGGAGAGGTGTCCCCCGGAGAGTCAGGGGAGTGCCTTTGAATGTAATCATCTGCATATCCTCCGTTTCATGAATGGTCTCGTTCCCCTAGTATACCCGGAATCGCCCATTTCATGAGGACCCGCCGGATCACTGGCCTGTCCGGTCAGAAAATCCGGGGCACCCACAAGGGGCGGCTGTATCCCCCGCGTGTGCTTCGAAAGATACCAACCATATTTGTGGACGCAAAAAAGCATACGGATGTGAAAAGAAACCACCGGGAATTGAGATCCCCGGACCGTCCGTCTTTCATTTCCGTATGCTTACTTTTGAATCCTCATTTGCCATCTCCACAGGCAGCTGAACCCTATTCTGGATAGATTCCCTATACCTCCCGCGGCGGGGACAGGCAAGCCTCCCCTCATCCTTTGCCGATCGTCCCCTTCCGGAATTCCTCGGCGAACCAGACGTCGGACAGCGCGAATTCCCTTCCGTCCAGATACTGGAGGCTTCCGGCCGGGGTTTTGAAATCGAACCGGAGCTTATAGGAGCAGAGCGCCTGCTTGGTAAACCCCGTACCCTTGTTGAGGGCGTTGGTGCCGTACTTGCCGTCCCCAAGAAGAGGATGCCCGACGGAAGCGAGATGGGCCCGGATCTGATGGGTGCGGCCGGTGAGCAATTCGATTTCGAGCAGGGCAAGGCCGTCCCGATCCTCGAGGACCTGGTAGCGGGTCGCGATAGACCGCGCCCCCTCTTTCGCCCGCCGGAGAACATACACCCGGTTCTGCTCCTCGTTTTTCTCGAGATATCCTTCCAGCGTCGCCTCCCGCGGCTCGGGCACGCCGTGGACAATGCACAGATAGTATTTGTGGATCTCCCGGTTCCGCAGCTTTTCGTTGAGGATCCGCAGCGCTTCGGCATTTTTCGCCGCGATGACGATTCCGCTGGTGTTGCGGTCGATGCGGTTGACCAGGGCAGGGGCGAAGGCCTGTTCCCGTTCCGGATCGTACTCCCCTTTTTCATAGAGATACCGCTGCACCCGGCCGATCAGGGTATCCCCATACTCCCCATCGTCCGGATGGACCAGCAGCCCTGCCTTTTTGTTGAGTAGGAGAAGATTGTCGTCCTCGTACACGATGTCGAGCTGCCGGGAGGCCTTCATAAACTCGAAAACCGACGGCGCCTTCTCGAGAAATTCGTCTTTGACATAGAGAGTCAGGATATCCCCCGTTTCCAGCCGATCGGATATCTGGCAGCGGCGGCCGTTGCGCTTGATATCCTTCTGCCGAATGTATTTGTACATCATCGAAACCGGCAGGTTGTGGTAAGTTTTTTGAAGGAACTTGTCCACCCGCTGCCCGGCGTCGTTGGGACCGATGGTCACGGACTGCATCGCCGTTCCGCCTTTCCGTTCGGATTTGCCGAAATGTGGCTTTTTTTCAGTATAGCACAGTCTCACCCTTTTCAAAACCCATTTTTTTTGCTATACTGATCTTGTGTATAAAAAATGGAAACTGTGAGGGATGATCCTATGACAAAGGAACGTGTACTGGAAATTCTCAAAGAGGCCGGCGTGCTGCTGGAAGGCCATTTTCTGCTGACGTCTGGCCGGCATTCGAACCGCTACCTGCAGTGCGCTCGAATTTTCCGGAACACCCGCTACAGCGAGGAGCTCTGCGCCGCGCTCGCCGCGCATTTCCAGGACGACCGGGTGGACATCGTCATCGGCCCGGCCCTCGGCGCCGTCCAGATGGCCTATGAGGTCAGCCGTTCTCTCGGCTGCGAGAACTTTTTTGCCGAGCGGGAAGACGGCGCCATGACCCTGCGCCGCGGCTTCGCGATCGAACCCGGACAGCGGGTTCTCGTCGTGGAAGACGTCGTCACCACCGGCGGTTCGGTCCGCGAGGTTCTGGAAATTGTCCGGCAGGCGGGCGGCGAAGTCGTCGGGGTCGGCTCTATTGTGGACCGGACCGGCGGCCGGATTGACTTCGGTGTGCCCTTCCGTTCCGTCATCTCGATGGAAGTGGAATCCTGGGAGCCCGGCGAATGCCCTCTGTGCAAGGCGGGCGCCCCGGCTCCCTATAAGCCGGGCAGCCGGAAAAAGTAAGCATGCGGGACAGAGGAGGGGCGCCATATGGGTGAGAGTGTCCACGACGGGCACCGCCAGCGCTTCAAGGACCAGTTTCTCCAAACCGGCCTCGACGGATTCAACTCCCATCAGCTGCTCGAGATGCTGCTCTATTACAGCATTCCCCGCAAGGATACGAATCCCCTCGCCCACCGACTGCTCGACACGTTCGGCAGCCTGTCCGGGGTGCTTGAAGCGGAGTATGAGGAGCTCTGCCGCGTGGAAGGGGTCACACCCCACACGGCGATGCTGCTCTGCTTCTGCGGCAAGCTGTTTTGGCGGTATTATCAGGACAAGTACACCGACGGCGTCGTGCTGACGAACACGCAGGATTTCGGGAATTATCTGCTGCCCCGGTTTTTCGGGATGAAAAACGAGGCAATCGTTCTGCTGTGCCTTGACAACCGGGGCAAGGTGCTGCACTGCTCGACGGTGTTCGAGGGAAGCGTCAACGCCACCGAGATCCACACCCGCCTGATTTTGGCGGAGGCGCTCAAATACAACGCCACCGCTGTAGTCATCGCCCACAACCATCCCCACGGGCACGCCCTGCCCTCCCGTGAGGATCTCGAAACCACCCGGATCCTCTGCAAGGCTCTGAATCTGGTAGAAATCCAACTCATCGACCATCTCATCGTCGCGCAGAACGACTTTATCTCGATGCGGGATACCCCGTCCTTTGCGCCGATTCTCTGCACCTCCTGGAAAGCGGAGCCTTGAGTTCAGCTGTACAAAAGCCGCCGGAATGAATCCGGCGGCTTTTTTTGTTTACTCTTCCTTCAGCCGGGCATAAACACAAGAATCCAGAATCCGGCCGTTTTTGCAGACGCTGTTCCGGAGGATCCCCTCCAGCTCGAAGCCTGCCTTTTCTAGCGCCCTCCGGGATCCCACGTTGACGGCAAAGGGTTCCGCGTAGAGCCGCACAATATCGAAACGCCGGAACGCCTCCTCGCTGATCCGCCGGATGGCCTCGCTCATGATCCCCTGTCCCCAGAAGGGCTCCGCCAGCCAGTACCCGATCTCGGCGCTGCGGCGATAGACATCGCGGCCGCAGAAGACCCCGATGCTGCCCACGGCCTCCCCGCCAATTACAATCGCCCGGGTAAGCTATCGCTCATTCCCCGCCGCGATGCAGCCTCGGATATAGGCCACAGCATCCTCTTTCGCATAAGGACTGGGAAACACGTCCCTCAAATTGGCCG
>CABQAA010000272.1 GCA_902461995.1 uncultured Oscillospiraceae bacterium
TACCCCACATAGCCGGGAGGCGCTCCGATCAGGCGTGAAACGGCGTATTTCTCCATGTATTCCGACATGTCGATCCGCACGAGATTCCGCTCGTCGTCAAACAGGCATTCCGCGAGCGCCTTGGCGAGTTCCGTCTTCCCCACGCCGGTGGGGCCTAAGAACAGAAACGAGCCGATGGGACGGTTCGGGTCCTGGATTCCCGCGCGGGAACGCAGGATGGCCTCGGTCACTCTGGTGACCGCCTCGTCCTGCCCGATCACCCGTTTGTGCAGGATATCCTCGAGATGAAGGAGTTTCTCCTTCTCCCCTTCCATCAGGCGGGCAACCGGGATGCCGGTCCAGCGCTCGATGATCCGGGCGATTTCTTCCTCCGTCACCTTATCCCGCAGCAGGCTGTTTTTCCGCGCCGCGGCGCCGCCCTCTTCGGCCAAATGTTCCTCTGCCGCGAGCTGCTTCTGCAATTCGGGAAGCCGGCCGTATTTAAGTTCGGCGGCTTTGTTGAGGTCGTATTCCTGCTCCGCCTTCTCGATCTGGCGGCCGACATCCTCGATCTGTTCCCTCAGGGCCTGCACCTTGCCGATGGCGGCTTTCTCGTTCTCCCATTTGGCCTTCATGGAGCCGAACTGCTCCCGCATCTCGGCAAGCTCCTTCTGGATCTCCGCCAGATGCTCTTTCGAAAGGGCGTCTTTTTCCTTTTTAAGAGCCGCCTCCTCGATTTCATGCTGAATGATCTTGCGCTGGATCACATCCAGCTCGGTCGGCATCGAATCGATCTCGGTCCGAATCATGGCGCAGGCCTCGTCGATAAGGTCGATCGCCTTATCGGGCAGAAACCGGTCGGTGATATAGCGATTCGACAGGGTGGCGGCGGCAATGATGGCCTGATCCTGAATTTTGACGCCGTGATACACCTCGTACCGCTCCTTGAGCCCCCGGAGGATGGCGATGGTATCCTCCACCGTCGGTTCCTTGACCAGCACGGTCTGGAAACGCCGTTCAAGCGCCGGATCCTTTTCGATATATTGCCGGTATTCATCCAGGGTGGTGGCACCGATGCAGTGGAGCTCACCGCGGGCCAGCATGGGCTTGAGCAGGTTGCCTGCGTCCATCGCGCCCTCGGTCTTGCCCGCACCCACGATGGTGTGCAGCTCGTCGATGAAGAGGATGATCCGGCCTTCCGATTTGCGGATCTCCTCGAGCACGGCCTTCAGCCGTTCCTCAAATTCGCCGCGGTATTTCGCCCCCGCGACGAGAGAACCCATGTCAAGGGAAAAAATCGTCTTATCCTGCAGGCTGTGGGGCACGTCCCCTCTCACGATCCGCTGCGCCAACCCTTCCGCGATGGCGGTTTTGCCCACGCCGGGTTCGCCGATGAGAACCGGGTTGTTCTTGGTTTTGCGGGAGAGAATCCGGATGACGTTGCGGATTTCGTCGTCCCGGCCGATGACCGGATCCATCTTCTGGTTCCGGGCCCGCTCGACGAGATCGGTGCCGTATTTTTTCAGCGCGTCGTAGGTGCCTTCCGGGCTGTCGCTGGTCACGCGGGTGTTTCCCCGCACCTCCATGAGCGCCTTCAGCACAGCGTTTTTCTCGATCCTATACTGCCGGAACAGACGGCTAAGCGTGGCGTTCGCCTGCTCGATAAGGCAGAGGAACAGGTGCTCGACTGATACGTACTCGTCCTTCATGCTGTCGGCCTTCCGCTCAGCGGCGGTGAGGACCCGTTCGAGATCGCCCGACACGTAGATGGTTCCCGCCTCCCGGCCGGAGCCGGTCACGCGGGGCAGTCCTTCCACAGCCCGGACGGCGTCGGCTTCGAGCTGCGGGACGGGCACCCCCATCCTCAGCAGCAGCTGAGGAATCAGGCCCTGATCCTGGGTGAGCAGCGCCGCCAGCAGATGTTCCTGCTCGAGCTGCATATTCTGGTTTTCCACCGCCCGGTTCTGCGCTTCTTGTATGGCCTCCAGGGACTTCTGTGTAAATTTTTGTGCATTCATAAGCTTCATTCCTTTCCCACCGCGGAGAACACGCTCCGCCAAGAGGGACTCTGTGCCCATCTTTCTCTGTTAGTATACCGGGGAAATACGAACAGTCCATATCCTATTTATGAATAAAATATGAATATTAGCACTCTCATATATTGAGTGCCAATCAGTTAAATTGGGCCTGCGGGCCACATACTATTTTATACACTCATGGCCGTGTAAAGGTACATATGCCTTCGGCACCCCCTTTCTTTACACAAAGAAGGCCGGACCGGACGCAGACAGTTACGGCCAATATCTTCCCCGGCCTACGCAAATGCCTCCGCATTTGCCCGGGGCTGATAAAATTAAAAGGGGGAAAAGAAGCGTCAGGGGGTTCCCCCCTGAACCCCACTCTGCCCCGGGCCATTTCAGCTTTAGCTGAAATGAGCGGTGATCGACCTAAAACCGTGCGGTTTTATGAATCGGTCGCAGGCCGGTCTGGCCTTCTTCTTAGGAAAGCCTCCCCGAAGTTATCATCCAAACCGACCTTCATACAAGTAGGGGCTGCGGCCCCAGGTTTTTGCCTGGTCTTAAATCTATACCATATGCCGCCATTCCTTTCAAGCGATACCGGGGTGCTCCAGAAACGTGAAAAATAACCACACGACTTCGCTTAACTTTAGAACTTCAAAAGTGTTGGGATTTTGGAAGTTCCAAAGTGAGGTGAGGAGTTGGAAACGAAGAAAATGGGTCGTCCGACAGACAATCCGAAACCGCATCAGTTAACCGTAAAATTCGATGACGAGTGCAAAGAGATCATTGAACAATACAGCGAGCAGGAAGCCGTCTCGAAAATGGAAGCGGTCAGGCAGGGCGTCAGGAAACTGAAGGACGACCTCAAAAAATGAAGGAAGCGGCTTCCCCCTCGCAAAAGTAGGAACCGCTTCCAGCCGCCGGCAGCGCCCAAAGGCGATGCGACAACAATACTATCCATATGTCCCCGTTCCTTTCAAGCGCCGCCGTCAACACAGAAAGGAAGAATGACGATGGTTTCTGACATCACAGAGTTCGTGGAGTTCCGAACGAGTGAAATAGCGGAGGAAGCGAGCCGGTTTTTCTATGACGTCGTCGATCCTATCGTGCAGAGCGAGACCGACCTGATAATCAGCGCGGGGGACTGCGCCGCCCTGCGGGACTATTTCATACAGAAGCGAAAAGCCGCCTCCCTTCTGCGACAGGAGATCTATCGCCAGGGGGTTCGGGACGGCGCCGGGCTGCTCCGCACGCTCGGACTGCTATAGAGTCCATAGACGGCGGGATGCGGCAAGCTTGGGATTTGCGGAGCCTCGGTCCGCCCGACACATAACCCTTCCGGTTCCGGCATAGGATGAACGGACGGGGGGGATTGGCATGTGGATCGACACGGCCATCGTACTGGGGTATATCCTGCTGCTGGTGGGCATCGGCCTGCGGGGCGGCAAAGGGGTGAAAAACGCCGCGGATTTTACCGCCTCGGGCGGGCGGTACGGCACGGCCGTGATCTTCGCCACCCTGTCCGCTTCCTA
>CABQAA010000273.1 GCA_902461995.1 uncultured Oscillospiraceae bacterium
CGCATAGGATGAAAAAAGGCTCCGAACCTCCGCTTGACGGACCCCGAAGCCAGCGGGCGTCGGAAAACGGAAAGCGATCATGATAATCCGCTCTTGACAAGCGGTCCCAAATCGGGTACTGTGACAACGATCTAGAACAAGGAGAAAACCGTATGAGCAAACCACTCACATACAAGCACACACTGCACTCCTGTTATCTGGGATACATCGTGCAGGCGATCATCGCCAACCTGGCCCCACTGTTCTTTGTGACGTTTCAGACGACGTTTGCCATTTCGTTCGAACAGATCGGCCGCCTGATTCTGCTGACCTTCGGCACCCAGCTGGTGGTCGATCTGCTGTCGGTGAAGTTCGTCGACAAAATCGGCTACCGCGCCTCCCTTGTCCTGGCGCACGGGTGTTCCGTCGCGGGGCTGGTTCTGCTGGGGATCCTGCCCAGGGTTCTGCCCGATCCCTATATCGGCCTTGCCGTCTCGGTTACTGTCTATGCTGTGGGCGGCGGGCTGATCGAGGTGTTGATCAGCCCCATCGTCGACTCCCTGCCGGGCGAGGCAAAAGCCTCCTCCATGAGCCTGCTCCACGCTTTCTACTCCTGGGGTCAGGTCCTGGTGATTCTGGCAACGACGCTCTGTGTCGGATTTACAGGAGACAGCGTGTGGTGGATCTATCCGCTGATCTGGGCCGTGGTGCCGCTGTTAAATCTGTTCCGGGTGATCCGGGTACCGCTGATACCGCCTCCGCCCGACGAAGACAAAATACCGCTGCGAAAGCTCTTCTCTTCCCGTGCATTCCTGGTGGGAATGATGATGATGATGTGTGCCGGCGCAGCGGAACTGTCCATGTCCCAGTGGTCTTCCCTGTTTGCGGAAAAGGGTCTCGGCGTACCGAAGCTCATGGGCGATCTGCTGGGGCCCTGCCTGTTCGGATTGCTGATGGGAGTAGGCCGGACGGTCTACGGCATCTGGGGCAGCCGGTTCGATCTGAGAAAAGCGATGCTCGGAAGCGCCGCACTCTGTATCGTGTGCTACGCAGTGACGGTCTTTGTCCCCTCGCCGTTGCTGGCGCTGCTCGGCTGCGCCTTCTGTGGCCTGTCCGTCAGCCTGATGTGGCCGGGAACCCTCAGCCTCTTCTCCGCCCGATTTCCCGGAGCCGGCACCGCCATGTTCGGCATGCTGGCGCTTGCAGGCGATCTCGGCTGTTCCCTCGGCCCGTGGCTGACCGGCGTGGTGTCGGATACGGCCAAACGGATCCCCTTTCTGGCCGGCACCATGGAGGGAACCGGACTCGCACCCGATCAATGGGGTCTGCGGGCCGGACTGGCGGTGGCGGTGGTTTTTCCGCTCTTGCTCCTGATCGGGGTCAGTTCCCTTCGGAAAACGCCAAAGAGGACCGGGGCGGCCACAGCGCCGGAGGAGGCAGGGGAACAGCGGATTTAATGGAAGACTATGCTTTATTTGCTTGACACCCCAAAAAACTATCCAGAATTCCGTCACATGACCTTCCGAAATTTTGCGCCCGGCTTCCTTGTGCGGAGGCCGGGTTTTTGTTATACTGAAATCATGAAACCGGCAGGGTGCCGGCCGGACCGAATCCGGCGGACAAACTCTGCCCGACACAGCCGTCACGCGAAAGGAAGGGATCCACATGACGGAATTCAGGCCGGGAGTCTGGGAAAAGATGGTGGACGTGCGGGATTTCATCGCCCGCAATTATACCCCTTATGACGGGGACGAGAGCTTTCTCGCGCCGCCCACGGAGCGGACCAGGGCGCTGTGGGACGAGGTTGCCGCGCTGCTCCAAGAAGAACGGGACCGCGGCGGAGTTTACGACATCGACACAAACACCATCTCGGGCATCGATGCGTATGCGCCAGGGTATATCGACAAGGACAAGGAACAGATCGTCGGTCTCCAGACCGCCGCGCCCCTGACGAGGGCGATCATGCCTTTCGGCGGGATCCGGATGGTGCGGGGCTCGCTTGAGGCCTACCACCGGGAGATGAATCCCGAAATCGAAAAGGTGTTCGAATACCGCAAAACCCACAACGACGGGGTGTTCGACGTCTACACCCCCCAGATGCGCGCCGCCCGCAAATCCGGCGTCATCACCGGCCTGCCCGACGCCTATGGCCGGGGGCGGATTATCGGCGACTACCGCCGCATCCCGCTTTACGGGGTGGACATGCTCATCCGGGAGAAACAGAATTCCAAGAATGCGGCGGACTATCCGGTCATGGATTCCAGAGAAATCCGGCTCCGGGAGGAGCTGGCCGAGCAGATCCGGGCGCTCGAAGCCCTCGTGCGGATGGCCGCCTCCTACGGCTGCGACATCTCCCGTCCGGCGGAGGACACCAAAGAGGCCATCCAGTGGCTGTATTTCGGCTATCTCGCCGCCATCAAGGAGCAGAACGGCGCCGCCATGTCCATCGGGCGGATTTCCACCTTCCTCGATATCTACGCCGAGCGGGATCTCGCCTGCGGCCGGTATACCGAAGAGGAAATCCAGGAATTTGTCGATCATTTTGTCATGAAGCTCCGGCTCGTCCGGTTCCTGCGCACCCCGTCCTACGACGAGCTGTTCAGCGGCGATCCCACCTGGGTGACCGAGTCGATCGGCGGCCTGTCCACCGACGGACGGCACATGGTCACCAAGATGTCCTACCGGTTCCTCCACACCCTGCGGAACCTCGGCCCGGCCCCGGAGCCCAACATGACGGTGCTGTGGAGCCCTCGGCTGCCCGAACCGTTCAAGAAATACTGCGCCAAAATGTCCATCGAGACCTGTTCGATCCAGTATGAAAGCGACGAGCTGATGCGCAAGAAATTCGGGGACGATTACGGCATCGCCTGCTGCGTCTCCGCCATGCGGATCGGCAAGCAGATGCAGTTCTTCGGCGCCAGGGCCAATCTCGCCAAGGCACTGCTCTACGCCATCAACGGCGGACGGGACGAGAAAACCGGGGTGCAGGTCGGGCCGGAGCTGCTCGCCTGCCGGGGCAGAACCCTGGATTTTGACGACGTTATGAAGAAGTTTGACGCCATCCTTGACTGGCTCGCCAGCCTGTACGTCAACACCCTCAACGTCATCCATTATATGCACGACAAATATTGTTATGAAAAAATCCAGATGGCCCTGCACGACAACGAGGTGCTGCGCACCATGGCCTGCGGCGTCGCCGGGCTGTCGGTGGTGTGCGATTCCCTCTCGGCCATCCGTTATGCGAAGGTGCACCCCGTCCGGGACGAGACCGGGCTGGCCGTAGACTTCGAGGTGGAGGGAGACTATCCGAAATTCGGCAACAACGATCCCCGAGTGGACGACCTCGCCGTGGATGTGGTCAAGCGGTTCATGAGCAAGCTCAAAAAATGCCCGACCTACCGCGAGAGCGTACACACCATGTCCATTCTCACCATCACCTCGAACGTCGTATACGGCAAAAAGACCGGCTCCACCCCCGACGGCCGGAAGGCGGGCGAGCCCTTCGCCCCCGGCGCCAATCCCATGCACGGACGGGACAG
>CABQAA010000274.1 GCA_902461995.1 uncultured Oscillospiraceae bacterium
ACAAACTGTTCCGCGGAGCCAAAAATTTCGCTTATGCCATGACAATGGTCGTGATTTGTTCGGTTCTGTCGATCGCGCTGTCCAATCTGCTCGATTACGTCGTCCAGATCTACCAAGTGGTGTCGGAGGACGCCGATTGGCCGCTGATCATGGAGGAGACCGGCATGTCGATGCCGGATGTCATCCTGTATTTCCTGAAGCAATCGGAAATCCTGAGTGAAATGGTGGTCAATCTGGCCATCGGCCTGGTCATCGGCATTCTGGGCATCGTCTCAGCCCGCAAGCAGGTGAGCGCCTATGTCCTGTCGGGGCAAGTGCCGGAAACGCCCGCCGGGGTCTCTGCCGTGCCTGAGCAGACCGCTTTTGTCCCCGCTGTGCCCGGAACGGACGCTTCTGCGGCAGACACGCCGTCTGCCCCCTCGTTTACCGAGGCTCCCCCCGTCGCCTCCAGTGAAGCGGCTGCTGAAACGACTCCAGTCGTGAACGCGGCGGTCCACGCCGCCTCCGATTCGGCCTCAGCCGAATAAATACAGGCTTTAGCAATAGCAGGAGACCCGGATTGATTTTTCAATCCGGATCTCCTTTTTTGCATAGTGACTGCGAACATCATAATGTGAACAAAATACACGTCACAGATATTCATATATATTGCCTGTAAATATGTCTGACAAAATTCATTTCGCAGCCCAAACCTCTGCAACGGATTTTAATCACGATTTGGGACACACGGGCAACCTGTCATTGGAATTCGAGACGTTTACATGCCCGGCGGACATGGCAGCCGGCTGTTTATCCCTCCAAGCGGATCGAACAATATTCAGGAATCGTCCAATCCAACGATGATGGCGTCCTCCACGCCGGCCTCGAGAATTTTACCGATGATATAATTTCTCGAGCGGCCGGATAGACGGGCCTTTTCATCCAAACTGCTCGCGACACTGTTCTTGATCCGAACAGAGAACGTTGTGTAACCGTCATCGCCTTTGAGTTTTGTTTTCGCATGAATTTTCGTCTTCATATTGGAAGCCTCCTTTCCAAATGCATTTCCGGCGTTTTGGTATCCTGCGTCCGTGCCGCCCCAGGGTTCGGCACGCCATTTTTACCGACCCTCTTATTAT
This sequence comes from uncultured Oscillospiraceae bacterium, assembly GCA_902461995.1. Classification (GTDB taxonomy): domain Bacteria; phylum Bacillota; class Clostridia; order Oscillospirales; family Acutalibacteraceae; genus UMGS1623. The sequence goes on from CABQAA010000274.1 coordinate 1,119, forward strand.
TATAAGTTGACTTTGAAACATGTTATATGTTATATTTACTAACACGGTTGTCATGCGGGAAACCGTAAGACCAAAAGGTGAGATTGGAGATGAAAAAAATGCTGCTCGCACGGAATTTGAAATTGCTGCGCAGACGGCATGGCTATACGCAGGGTCAAGTGGCCTTATTGCTCAAAGTTAACCGCTCTACATATGCATATTACGAACTGGGAAAGACGCGCCCGAAGATTGCGACTCTTCAGGCTCTTTCGAGTTTGTACGATGTTTCCATTGATGATTTGCTGAAAAAAAGCCTCGAAAACATGAATGTGTGACAATTCTCTTAATCTTAGATTTGTATACAGAACGCCGCTGTGGCCATACTAATGCAGCAGACAGCAGCTGCGGAAAGAGGCGGCGAAAATGAGTGCGCTTATCCGATTGGAACATTTGCAGAAGGCCTATCATACGAACGCAGGGGATCTTTTCGCTCTGCGCGATATCACGCTCTCTGTAGCAGAAGGCGAATTTCTGGCTGTCGTCGGGCAGTCGGGATCCGGCAAATCCACCTTAATGAACATTTTGGGCTGTCTGGATATTCCGACAGCCGGACGATATTGGCTGCAAGATGAGGATGTATCCCGTCTGTCTGACGATGAGCAATCGAATATTCGAAGCCGCTACATCGGCTTTATCTTTCAGGGGTTCCATCTAATTCCCAGTCTCGATGCCCTGGAAAACGTGGAGCTCCCCCTTCTGTATCGCGGTATGGGACGAGAGGAACGCCGGACTCTGGCGGTGCGAAGCCTGGAACAGGTGGGTCTCGGAAACCGTTTGCACCATCGCCCCGGAGAAATGTCCGGCGGCCAGCAGCAGCGCGTGGCCATTGCCCGTGCTATTGCCGCCAGCCCGCCAATGATTCTGGCGGATGAGCCCACCGGCAATCTGGACAGCCGTTCCGGCGGCGAGGTGATGGAACTCCTGCACGCCCTTCACCGGGATGGACACACCGTGATCTTGATCACGCATGATGCCAAAATCGCCGCTGAGGCGGAGCGGCAGATCTGCATCTATGACGGAGAAATCGTTTCAGAGAAAACAGCCGGCTGATGACCGGTTGTTTTTATCTGTAAAGGCCTAAATTCGGCGGCTTTTAACGAATATGCTTGATTTTCGTCACAAAACCTTGTATGCTGTAATACAATAGAGGATAGAAGTTCTTCATCGAGCGATTTTGAGGAGGATGGTTATGAAAATGCGTCGAATCTTACCGGGAGCTTTATCGATTGTTTTGGCCCTTACACTCGCGGCCTGCGGCGGGGTGCCGCGGCAGGGGGATGCGTCGGAAGCTTCGGAAGCTAGTGTGGCACCGCCGCCCCCCAGTGCGTTTGAAACCCTCAAGAGTGCGTCGGATGCGATGGACGCTCTCCAAGGTTTCGACATGGATATGAATGTAGCTGTGAAGATGGCGATGCCCGGTGCGTCGATGGAAATGGGCATTAAGGGCCATATGATGATGGAAGGCCCGCAGAAATATCGTGCCGATATCACGGAAACGGTGGCCGGCCAAGAAATCCCGATGTCCATATATCGGGATGGAGCGTATACATACACCGATATGATGGGGATGAAGGTTAAAAGCCTTGCCGACGATACGGTTGAAGACGCTCTGGATTTTGAACTTAAGGAAGACTATTTCAAAAACATCGAACTGACCGAAACGGACGGGGTCCGCACCCTGACCGCCTCGGTGGACCCGGATAAAGCGCTGGGTTTAGTCAAAGATCTGATGAATTCAGAACTGATGGGATCGCCTTTCGGTGATCTGGGCGAAACGGAATCGGGATCGGAAGCCGAACCCGATTTGCGCGTGCTGAGCATCGAGCTGACGGCTAAACTTGGGCAGGATAACCTGATCCATGAGGCCAGTGTGGCGATCTCGCTCTCCGCGGCGTACGACATGCCGTCGGTCGCTGAGCCGGGATCCTCGATATCGTCTGAAATGAAGCTGGATATGACCATGTCGATGACCATCAATAATCCGGGCCAGGCCGTGACGGTAACGCCGCCGGCCGATCTGGATCAATACGAAGAGATGTCGGACGCGGACGTCGCCTGATGGAGTCCGAACAGTCGATATGCTGAAAAAGGGAGCGGTAATACCGTTCCCTTTTTCATGCTGCCGACAAAATTGGAAAAACGTTACAAGTCTGTAGCCGAATATTACAGGCTTGTTCTTGCATTTCCCCGTCCGGTTTTGTTATACTCAATAAAGAGTTGCCGTATTGTTACCGCAGAGGAGTCGACTGTCATGCCGAATGTTCGCCCTAAAAAGAAAAAAAGCGGCCGTGCGAGCGGTGTGCTTGTTTTTCTGCTGGTCTTTGTGCTGTTTTTGGCGGTTTTCAGCGTCGTGT
>CABQAA010000275.1 GCA_902461995.1 uncultured Oscillospiraceae bacterium
CTCGTTGATTTTCTTTTCGGTTTCCTTGGCGACCGTGGCGGCATCCTGGCCCTGACCGATGAGCTCCTTGGCCTTGTAGATGTTGTCGTTGACCACGGTCCAGTAATCGGGCAGCACCTTGCTGTAGTCGCCCTTGACGGATTTGTCCATGTGGTTATACATGTATTTCACGCCGTTCGGAACCTGCTCATAGGCGTTGAAGCGCGCGGACACGTCCGGATGAGAGCTGGAGGGGATGGTGAAGCGGTTGTTGGTCGGATTGTCCTTGTTGCGCCGGTTCTGCAGATCCATGCGGGTGATGAGGCCGTCCTTACCGTAGGTGATGAACTTAAGCAGCTCATAAGCGGCCTGCGGGTCCTTCGCGGTGGAGAGCATCATGCCGTAGTCGGCATGAACGATTTGCTTGCTCTGTTCCTTGGTCGGGGCCGGAATGGGGTAATAATCCCATTTAAACTTCAGGCTGGTATTCATCCAGGAATCGTCCCAAGTGCTCTGGCAGGCGATCAGGATCTTGCCGTCGGCCAGTCCGTCCGCCTGGGCGCCGAATTTTTTGCTGTAATCGTCCAGTCCGCCTGCTTTTGTGATCTCCTCATCCCGCAGGGCGTCCGCGACGAGCTGGCTGATCTTGAGCATGTCGCTCGTGAAGCCAACGGCCTGCGTGAACGCGCCGTTCGTCAGGTTGAAGGATTTGGTCTCCGGATGATAGCCCCACTGATGGCCGCTCTCTTCGATCTGCATCATCAGGTACTGATCGAGAGATTCCACGTGATTGATGCCGGACGTGCTGGTGCTGGTGGCCTTTTTGGCCATGTCCAGAAACTCCTCCATCGTCCAGTCATAGGCGGGCGGATCCATGTTCAGGCTATCCAGGAGATCGAGATTGATGATAACCGAAGAAAACTGCATCCAGGCGGGCAGAGCGTAGACTTTGCCTTCATAGCGGAAGCCCTCCAGAGAGGTCTGGTGGATGTACTGGGCTTCGCTGTCCTTGGCGAGGAAATCGTCAAGAGGATAGAGCCATCCCTGCAGGGCAAAGGGGGACAGGTTATCCCAGCCCAGCACCACGTCGGGCATGTTGCCGGCTGTAGCCTGGGTGGACAGGAAATTCTGCAAGTCGCCGGTGAATTCTACGAGTTCCACGGTGATGTTGGGATACATGTCGTTAAAGGACTCGAGCCAGATCTCGGTTTCCTCCCGCACGTTGTCCCGCACCGCATACCGGACGGTACCCGACACGTCTTCAATGACCGGCAGCGAATAGTCGCCCGAGCCGGTGCCGGATCCGGACGACGTTCCGCCGCCCGACACGTCGGGATCGTCGCTGCAGCCGCAAAGCAACAGGGAAAAGACCAGCAGTATGGGGAGGAATCCTTTGATAAAGCGTTTGAGCATGGTTTGACCCACGACCTTTCTCAGTATACGTTGAGGCTGCGCACGTAATGGTCATTTGAGGTATAGAACGGATAGACCCGTACAATGATTTTTTTGTACAGGGTTTCCGATTCAACAGGCACCTTAAATCCTTTGATTTCTACACGGTGGGTGTTGTCGGCCGCGGGTGCCCGGTTAAAGTCGAGAAGAGCAGCAGACGGTTCGTTGACTTCCCCCAGCTTCTCTTCCACACCGGAGGTGGTCATGCCGTAAAACTCCACCTTTTTCGGCAGGAAAACCGTCGCGTCCCGGTCGAGCAGCCACTCGGTCTCCACGCCGTGGATACGGGAGGGGGCTTTGAGATCGACCGCCAGGTCGAAGGATTCTCCGAGATTTCGGACCAGCAGATATTCGCTCTTTGCATCGTCGTCCATCCAGGAAATCAGCGGACCTTTCCCGATTCCTCTGGTGAGCTGTCTGGTGGCATAGGCGCCTTTGTATTCCAGATTGGAGAGGTTCATGGTGCCCTTTTGCGTATCGAGCGCATTCGTTTTGATGCCGCCGAAATGCTCGTCGGGATTAAAGTTCTGGATCGCGCCGTAACCGGTGATCATGACGGGCTGCCCTTCGACGAGACTCTGCGGCTCTTGATAGCCGTCTCCGGCCGAAGGGGTGGCGGACGCGGTGTAGAGCCGGATTTCTGCAATACCGGTGAACGTGTATTTCTGCGTGATGCGCAGGGTGATGGTCTTGGCCTCGACGATGGCGCCCAAGTCGATGGGAACCCAGATGTTGCCGGGCGCCGCATCGTAGTAATCCTTCAGCGGATAGACTGCAGCCACCGGTTTCCCGTCGGCAAGCACATCGATTTTCTCGGGCAGATACACGTTATCATACGGGGCGTGCTGCAGGCGGAGATAGACAAAACCCAGAGTGCGGGCGGTTTCCGAACCAAGTTCAATGCTGTATTTCCCGAGCGGTTCTCCGTCGGCTTTTTGAAAGAGGAGAGCGGTTTTCGGATTGCCGTCCGTCATCGGGTCCAGAGAATCCGCTTTCTTTTCCACATTTTTCTCTCCGCTGACGGCAACGGTCATCTCGGAGAGAATGTTCTCGCCAAATTCACGATTGAGAGCCATGCCGTATCCGTCGATGGCCACTGTGACCAGAGCGGGGACGGAGGAGCGGTTGCCGGAGCCGTCGTAGGCGTATACGGCATATTCGTATGTAAAGCCGCCGTCCACCTGCGAATCGGTCACGGTGCCGCCTTCCGCTTTCTGTTCGACTTCCTTGACCCGGATGCGGGTACTCTCGTCCTGATCGGTCCGCCGCCGCCAGATTTCATAGCCGACGACCGGCTGCTCAGCGCTTCCGTCCACCCGGTCCCAGGTCAGGGTCACGTCAAAACTCGCGGCGGTGGCGGAGAGTCCGCCCGGGGTGGGCAGAGACTGCGCATAGAGTTTGCCGTTTTCTCTGGCGTATTGATAGGCCTTATAAAAAGATTCGTTCGTCCGATTGACCCCGTTTTTGCCGTCGGGCAGATAGGCAAGGCTGTGCAGACTGAAGCTGACATGGGCGCTGACATACGGGTCGACTGCCGCCATGTTGTCCGTAAAGCGTTTGATGGTCATGGTGCCGACGCCGTTCATGCTGTACATTTCGGGGTTGTTCCACGCGATGGCCGGGCCGTAGCCTTTGGAATTGCGGGAGGGCTGGGCGGCCTTACGCGCCTCATCCATGACTTGGTACCAGGGAACGATGGTCTCCTTCATCGTGGATTCCCAGCCGCATCCGTCCTGGGGAGCGATGATGTCGACCCGGGTTTCGGCCCAGACCGTGCGGCAGATCGTTTTCCACAGTTCCAGTTTGTCGGCAGCAGGGGCCTTGGTCAGGGGAGCGTACACAAGCGGGGAAATCAGAATCGGTTTGTCCGGGGTGACCGATTTGATGTGGTTGGTCAGGGGCTGATAGAAATTCTTGACCAGCCGATTCAGAGAACCGTTGCTGGGGGAGACCTGATCGTTGTTGAATTCAAAAGGCAGATACCAGCCCTCAATCACGTCGCCGTATTCGGAGCCGAACTGTCCCCAGAGATCGTCGAATACGTTTTTTGAGTATGCAGCGCTGGATACCAG
>CABQAA010000276.1 GCA_902461995.1 uncultured Oscillospiraceae bacterium
CTGCGGGACGCCATCAACAAGAATCTGAGCGAGCGGGAGATCCTCGATACCGTCCGGGAGGCCTTCGGCGCCGGTTGGACGGCGGTGAAGCTCTATTTCATGAACGGCCTGCCGACTGAAACGGACGAGGATATCGTGGGGATCGCCCGTCTGGGGCAGGAGATCGTCGATTGCTATTACCGCAACCCGGACAAGCCCAAGGGCAAAAGCGTGAGCGTGTCGGTGAGCGTGTCCTGCTTTGTACCGAAACCCTTCACCCCGTTTCAATGGGAACCGCAGGACACAGTGGAAGAGCTGGCGCGCAAACAGCGCCTGCTGCGCGACTCGCTGACCACCCGCAAAATCTCCCTGAGCTGGCACGACGCGAACGTCAGCTTTCTTGAAGCTGTTCTTGCCAGGGGGGACCGGCGTCTCGGCCGTGTCCTGGAAGAGGTCTGGCGGCAGGGGGGACACCTCGACGCCTGGACCGAACACCTGAGTCTGGACCGCTGGCGGGAGGCGTTTGCCGCCTGCGGCCTGGATCCGGCCTTCTATGCCAACCGCCGCCGGGCGTTCGACGAGGTGCTGCCCTGGGATCATCTGGATTTCGGTGTTTCCAAAACGTTTTTGATCCAGGAAAACCGGAAAGCGCACGAGCGCGTTACGACGCCGAACTGCCGGGAAACCTGCTCCGCCTGCGGGGCCGCGTGCTTCAAAGGAGGAATCTGCGTTGAACGACGTTAAGGATTTTAAAACCATCCGTCTCGTCTTTTCCAAGACCGGCCGGGCGGTCTATATTTCCCATCTCGATTTGAACCGGGCCATGATCCGCGCCGTGCGGCGTGCCTCGCTGCCCATCTGGTATACGGAGGGATTCAACCGGCACCCGTATGTAACCTTTGCGGCGCCTCTGTCACTCGGGTACGAGGGACTGCACGAAACGATGGATCTCCGGCTTGAAGAGGATATGCCGATGGAGGAGCTTACGTCCCGCCTGAACGCGGTACTCCCCGAAGGCCTGGCCGCGCTCTCCGCCGCCGAGGCGATCCGGAAGGCGGGGGAGGTCGCCGCGGCCCGGTATGAGCTGCGTCTCGGCTGTCCCGCTGATGCCGTACGGAATTTGTTTGGCATGGACAGCGTGCCGGTCGAAAAGCGCACCAAGAAAAAGACCATGAAAACGATCGATCTGAAGCCTGTCCTCGACGCATCCGGATGGGAGTTGAAAGAGGAAGGGGACGTGTGCCGCTTGACCCTCACCCTGCCCTGCGGGGAGGCATCCGTCAATCCCGGCCTGATTATGGACGCTTTGAAACGGAAAACGGAGCGGGAAATATCCGGTTATGTTCGGAGACTCGAGGTGTACGCGAAGGACGGCGAGCCGTTCCGCTGAGAAAATAGCAAAAAAGGCTTGCAATTCCCGGGACGTTGTGCTAAACTATATCGGTATTTGGTATCCGTATCGGGTTTCCGGCCCGGTATGGGGTTAATGCCAGGCGCCAAGCAGGACATTAGGCGGACAGTCCTCTGCCCCGGAGCGTTCCTCCGCAGCGGCAAGAATGTCTGGAATTTAGGGAGGAACTGAGAAATGGATGCACTGAAACTCATGAGCGAGGGCTCTCTGAAAGAGAAGACCCCGGAATTCTCGATCGGCGACACCGTCCGCGTGGATGTCAAGATCCGCGAAGGCGAGCGGGAGAGAATCCAGGCCTACGAAGGCACCGTCATTGCCAAGAAGGGCAGCGGCGTGGCCGAAACCTTCACCGTCCGCCGCGTTTCGTACGGCGTCGGCGTGGAGCGGGTGTTCCCGCTGCATTCCCCGAATGTGGATGCCGTCAAAGTGGTGCGCTCCGGTAAGGTCCGCCGCAGCAAGCTGTACTACCTGCGTGACCGCGTGGGCAAGGCGGCCAAGGTTAAAGAGCTCATTAAATAAGAGAGAAAGACCGGATTCGTATGAATCCGGTCTTTTACTTTGTTTCACGGGATCCGGCGGATACAGACATGACGAAAAATAAGGGATAGATTCAAAAAAGGCCTCTTTGTTTTTTGAAGAGGATATGCTATAATTAAAAAAGTTATGATGGAGCATCCTGTCGGATGTTCTGCTTGCAAATTCGACAAAATACCGCTGATCGTGAGGGTTAACAGCATGAATCGACCGGAGGAGTCCCGTCCGCGGCAGAAAAACATGGAGAGCCCGTCGGACCGGGAGCGCGATATGGTGACCGGCCGCAATGCGGTCGGGGAGGCGGTCAAGGCCGGCCGCAGCCTCGACCATATCCTGATGGCCAAAGGAGAACGCAGCGGCAGCATTCTGCCGATTCTCGCCGCCTGCCGGGAACGCGGCATCCCGATTAAAGAGGTGGATTCCCGCAAACTCGACCAGCTGTGCGGGCCGCATCATCAGGGCATTGCCGCTGTGGCGGCCTGCCGGGAATATGCCTCGCTCGACGATTTGTTTGCGGCTGCGGAAAAGGCCGGAGAACCGCCTTTTTTTGTGGTGTGCGACGGAATTGAGGACCCTCACAACCTCGGAGCCATTCTGCGCTCGGCAGAAGCGGCGGGGGTTCATGGGGTGATCGTGCCCAAACGCCACAATGCCGGACTGACTTCGGCAGTCTATAAAGCGTCGGCGGGGGCGGTTGAATATGTCCCTGTTGCACGGGTGGCCAATATCACCCAGACACTCCAGGAGCTGAAAAAGCGGGGGGTTTGGGTGTACGGCCTGGATATGGACGGCGAAGCCTGGTGCACAGCCGATCTGCGGGGGGCGGCGGCGCTCGTCGTCGGATCGGAAGGACAGGGCGTCAGCCGTTTAGTCAAGGAAACCTGTGATCATCTCGTATCCTTGCCGATGTGCGGGCATATTGAGTCGCTGAACGCATCGGTCGCCTGTGGCATTCTGCTGTATGAAGGGCTGCGTCAGCGCCGGAATCTGAAGGCCCGCTGATCGTTTGAGAGAGCGTGGGGGTTTTTATGGACAGGAATGAACAGAAGCCGACTTATGACATTGAGGATATTCTGGAGGAAGCCCGGAGGATGAAAAACAGCAGCACTGTCAAACCGTCCGCCGAGGAACGCACAGAACCGGCTGCGGCCGCTTTGACGGCAGCTCCACCGGCGCCCGTGCCGTCCCCTCCTGCTGCTGTACAGACGTCACGGCCCCGGCTGATTCTGGAGGACGACGGGGAGGAAGAAAAACCGGAAAAGCCTCGCCGCGGTTTGTTCCGAAACCGAAAAAAGGACGATTCCGAACAGGAAGAGGCTGTACTCTCGGAACCCGATGACGACGACGTCCGGGTGTATGTTCCTCCGGTGAAGACGGCCGCCGATGGTTCGGACAAACCGGCGCCGACGATTCCCGTAAAGACGGTTCCGCCTCCCCGCGTTGTCGTCAGTCCGGTGGTCCATCCGGCTCCGCCTATGCCGAAAATCGTTCGTCCGCGTCCGGTGCCGGCTGTGGATGTCTCCCGTACCCGGGTGATGCCGGCCGCGGTTTCCGAGCCGAGTCCGGCATTCGAGCC
>CABQAA010000277.1 GCA_902461995.1 uncultured Oscillospiraceae bacterium
TAAAGGGTGCGGGGCAGATCCCGCCGTTCCTTGTAATGATACGGCAGATCGCAAACCGGGCAGTTTGCGGCCACGGCGGTCACCCGGTGCTTCGTGTATACCGGATACACCAGGGCGCTAAGCCCGCCCATACTGGCACCGGTCGAAATCAGCGGCGTCTCGGCGGACAGGCCGTAGGCGGCCCGCGCGGCGTCGACGATCGCATCGGCGGTATGGACGGCCACGTCGTTCATCCAGCTCCAGGGATTGTCATAGGGGCGCACCAGCAGACCGCCGTGCTCCGCGAGCAAGAGGGCGAAGGCATCGTGCTCCTCCTGCATACCCCCGCCGCCGAGACCATGGAAATCCAGCACAATGCCGCGGGGATTCGGACAAACCGCCCCGTTGTCATAGGCAAACAGGGACAGGGTATCCGGCTGAATCCCTTTCATAACCCCTTCACCCCTTCCTCAGTTTTGCCCGAGATAGGTTTCGATGGCCGTCCGGTCGAGGCCGATCTGCCCGTTCAGGAAAGCGGCCAGCTGTTCCGCCATGATCCGGCAGCCGCCGACTTCGTCGCTTTCGATGTTGAGAGGCATCACCGGATCGTGCACGCTCAACCGCAGCAGGAACCAGCCGTTCCCCTGTCCGGCACTGAAGGAGACGCGCACCCCTTCCCGGCTGTCGTCGGCCAGTTGCCAGCCGCGCTCGGACGCATAAGCTTCCAGTGCCGCCAGGATCCGTTCTCCGCAGGCGCGGAAATCCGGCTCGGTGATCGAGAAGCGGAGTTCCACGCTCTCGGCCGGCTCCTGCAGGGCGGCAATGAGGCCGTCGAGGGTCTTGCCTTCCTTCCGCAGGCGGGCCGCCTTGATGATGATCCGGGTGACGAGATAGGCGCCGTCATCGAGAAAATAATTGTCAATCAGGGCGGCGTGGCCCGACGTCTCGATGGCGAGAGGGGCGTTCACGCCCTCCCGGCCGAGACGGACAGCCTCGTCGATGACGTTTTTATAGCCCCGTTTAAAGCGCCAGTGACGGCCACCCAGTTCCTTCTCGATAAAGGTCTTTAACCCGGTGGAGGTGATCGAATCGGTCACGATGGTACCTCCGGGATGGTCCTCGAGCGCGATCGCCGCTGCCAGCGCGACCAGCCGGTTGCGGTTGATTTCCCGTCCGCTCGCGTCCACGCATCCCGCGCGGTCCACGTCGGTGTCGAAAATCACGCCCAGATCCGCCCCGGCCCGGACAACCGCCGCGCACACCGAGGCCATGGCCTCTTCGTTTTCCGGGTTCGGAATATGGTTGGGGAACCGGCCGTCCGGTTCCAGAAACTGGCTGCCCGTCGTATCCGCTCCCAGCGGTTCGAGCACCCGGCTTGCGTAAAAGCCGCCCGCGCCGTTGCCCGCATCCACCACAACGTGGAATCCCTCCAGAGGCCGGCTGCCGTTTCCGACTCCCTCTTCAATCAGGCGGCGCAGGCGCGCGGCATACTGGTCCATGTAGGGCGTTTCTTCCACCCGGCCGGCCGGCACGTCTCCGACTCCTGCGGGGGTACGCTCCTCCTGCGCATAGGCGAGGATCTCCCCGATCTGGCTGCCCTCCAAGCCTCCGGAGGGCAGGAAAAATTTGAGGCCGTTGCGGTGCCAGGGATGATGGCTCGCCGTGATCTGCACGGCCGCGTGACAGCCCAGGTCGACCGTGGTCATAAACATGGCGGGGGTCGACGCCAACCCGCAGTCGAGCACCCGGATACCCGCCTTCGACAAGGCACCGATCACGGCGTCCCGAATACGGGGCCCCGAGAGGCGGCTGTCCCGGCCGACCGAAACCGTCAGATTTCCACAGGCAATTCCGGTTTTCTCGGAAAGCCAGGCCGCGAATGCCGCCGCGATCCGGCCGACCACCTCATCGGTCAGCTGGACCGGCTGCCCCTCGACCCCCTCCATCGCCACACCGCGGATATCGGTGCCGCTTTTCAGTTGTTTCCACTCGTCCCTGAGCATCGTTTTCTTCCATCCTTTCACAGTCATCGGCAGGAGTCCCCACAGAGCCCTGCCAGCTGCGGAGTATTTACAGGTTTTTCCGTGCCTATTATAGCGCGCCGCGCTCATTTGCGCAACCGTCAGCCGGGCTTTTCATCTTTTTCTAGGCTTCCCGTTTGATCCTTCGTCATACGAAGTCCGGACGGACAGAAAAAAGAAATCCCCTCCCGGAAAACGGGAGGGGAGAAAAATCCGGAACTTATTTGAGTTCGACTTTCGCGCCGGCTTCTTCCAGCTTCTTTTTGATCTCTTCAGCGTCGTCTTTGCCGGCGCCTTCCTTAACAGCCTTCGGAGCGCCGTCAACCAGATCCTTGGCTTCTTTCAGGCCCAGGCCGGTGATCTCGCGGACAACCTTGATGACGTTGATCTTGTTGGGGCCGACTTCGGCGAGAATGACATCAAACTCGGTCTTCTCTTCCGCAGCGGCGGCAGCGGCCGGAGCGGCAGCGGCGGCGACAGCCACCGGAGCAGCGGCGGAAACGCCGAATTCCTCTTCCAGGGCCTTGACCAGTTCGGACAGCTCCATCACGGTGAGAGCCTTGACATCTTCGATGAGTTTCAGCACTTTATCAGACATTTTGCAATCCTCCATTTAATAATAATATTGATTGGATACGGCGCGTTACGCGCTCTGTTTTTCGGCGATGGCGTTGAGCGCCACAACCAGACCCCGCAGGTTCGCGCTGAGCACATTGGCAAAGCCGCTGATCGGGGCATTCAGGCCGCCGAGAACCTTGGCAACGAGGACCTCCTTCGGAGGCATCTTGGCCAGTTCATCGACTTCCTTCGCGCTGATGGTCTTTCCCTCGACGAAGCCCGCCTTGATTTCAAATTTCTTGTTCTTCTCGGCGTACTCGCTGAGGATTTTGGCCGCGGCCACGTGATCGGAACTGACGGCCAGGGCCGTCGCGCCTTCGAGCACGTCGTCGAGGCCGGACAGGCCGACGTTTTCAGCCGCGCGGCGCAGCATCGTATTTTTCACGACCGCATAGTCCACACCGGCTTCCCGCAGCTTTTTCCGCAGAGCCGTATCGTCCGCGACGGTGATGCCCTGGTAGTTGACCACGACACCGGCGACGGCACTGCTCAGCTTCTCCGTCAGCTTCGCGACAAACTCCTGCTTATCTTGCAAAACCTTCTCGCTTGGCAAATGGTTTCACCTCCGTTCGGTTTCTGCCGTTTCTCCCAAAAAGAAAAGTCCTCTCCGTGAGCCACAGAGAGGACGTGCATTCATCGGACATTCCTCGTTTCGGACAGAGCCCGAAAACAGAAATCCGCTAAAGCTCTGCCTCGGCAGGCGGCGGCGATCGCACTTACGTGTTTCGGAAGAAACACACCTGCTGTCTGTGGAAGAACAGCGTGATTCAGTATAGCGCACCCATCCCCATCTGTCAAGTGTTTTCTCACAGACAGGACGGGAGGTCAACCCACTTTCGCGGGATTGATCTTGATACCAGGGCCCATGGTGGACGCCA
>CABQAA010000278.1 GCA_902461995.1 uncultured Oscillospiraceae bacterium
AAACGCCGGAGATTCCGCTTTTTCGGCACTCTCCTCCGGGGCCTCCCCGGCCGCCAGGGCCGGAGGAACCGGACGGGGATGCTTGGCCCTCCAGGACTCATACGTCCGTTTGAAGGGCCAGTTTTTAGGCGGATGGTATCCGAAGCTGCTCACCAGGAGAACCGCCGCGCACAGGCAGAACACGGCATTGACGTAAGGGTTCTCGATCAGAAATTTCACGCCGACCCGGTCGTCCTGATAGAAACAGAGGAAAAGCGCCAATACCAAGGCCGCCGCCGCGTAAATCCGCATCACGATTCGATCAAACGCGCGGCCGTGCCGGGCGCTGAACCCGACAACTGGCAGCATGAAAAGCAGGCCGGTATTGAGAAAAATTTGAAAATAGACGACCGCATACGCCATGAGTTCTCCGAACGGCATCTCCACATTCGAGAAACCCAGTTTCGTCAGAACCGTCATCAGGATGGACAGAATCAGCAAGGCAGCGGGAATGAAGAGATAGAACACCCGCACCACCACCCGCACCGCGCGGTTGGTATCCAGCCACCGGCCGCCCAAAAAAGTCAGCACCACCGCAACCGCGGCCGTTCCCATCCAGACGGCCGGCCGAACGGCGGAGCTTATGTAGAGAATCAAGGCCATCACCGGAACGATGACAGAAAATACGAGCAATGTGACGCGGAAGAAGGAATCTTCCTCCACATGGGGGCGCTCAGCCATAACAGGAACCTCCTAAAGGAACAGAATAGATCCATTATAATCGGATTTTTCGAAAAAGGCAACCATTCCTATCAATCAGATCGGCCGATCCTAAAACCGGAACAAGCGGATCCCGCGCCATCCGGTTCTTTAGACGGTCAAAGGCGGTAAAATCTCCCGTTCGATGCGGATCATCTCCCGTATTTCCTCCGCCGCTTTCTTGAGCAGCCCAGGATCTCGGACGATTTGAAATTTAATACCGAGGTTCAGCGCCGCCTCCGCACATGCCACCGCGTGCGTATAGGAGACGGCGTCCGTCTTCCTCCCCCATTCCGCCAGCTGTGCCAGTCCTTCGCATGTCATCCGCGCATGTTCCAGAATGACGCGGAGCGGCCGGAGATCCAGAGGTCCCCCCTCATCCGTCCACTCCGACAGATCCGCCGCCGTTTTGCAAAGGCAGCCGATACCGTATCGGTTTCCGGGAACCCCTTTGTTGGCGGACGTCACATAGTCGGTCAGAATACGGCGGTACCGCTCCGGATCGAAACGGCAGGCCGCATTCGGCTGATAAAAGCAGAACAGGGCACCGATAAACCGCTGCTCGAGCCGATACACGCTCTCTACATAATCGGTGTAGGATACCGTAAATGGCTCGTAAATACGGTTTTTGGTGTAGCCAATCGATAAAAAATGCTCTGCATCGTGGTCATATCCGTAAATCAGGTTGTTATGGACAAAATGCCGTTTTTGGTAGCCGCCCTTTGCCGGAATATAGAATTCATCAAAGGTTCCCATCTGATAAAAACCGTGGTCCAGCATATCGCAAAGAAGGGCGACCAGGTCGAAGCTGCGGTATCCCCGCACCATTTTAGGCGGCACATTGACCAGGAACTTTGTCGGCAGAAGCTGCTCCGTTTCAAAACGCCAATCGCTGTAAATATACGGATTGAGCATCCGTTCTTTCTCATCCCACATCAAATTGGTGTAATGCATCGTCAGCCAGGGGCGCATACCCGGATCGTTCCCGAGAATCATACTCAGCCAAAAAGCATGATGCTGATACGACTGAATCGGAGGGTTTGGGTCCAATGGCAGTATGTTCATGTTCGATGACAAATTCCATCCTCCTTTTCCGCTGGGTACGGATTCAACACTTACAGCCAAAACAGTATACCATATATTTCCTTTATATCCAAGTGGGCCGGAGATAGAAGATCTTGGCCGCCTGACGTTCGTATTGTCCGATCATGACACCATTCTGTATAGGAGATGAAATCGATGAGAAACAACCATCTACATAAGATCATGAAAGGGAGTGGCATCCCGCTTTCCGAAGAAGATCTGCTGGTGTTTGAACAGAAATTGGGAACCCGCCTGCCTGCCGATTATCGCGATTTCCTGCTGCAGTATAACGGCGGGACGACGAAACCGTTTTGTACCGTACCCATACGAATCTTCCGAAAAAACATGTCGGATGCGTTCATGGGGGGGCTGATTACAGATTTTTTCCCACTGAATCAAGCCCCTGAATGTCTGGAAACCATTTTTTCGGAAACGCAAGCCATTCGTCCACTTAAAAATAAATATCTGATGATTGCCAGCGGTAAGCGCGTTAACAATTATCTGCTATCGTTGGAAAAACACACTTTTGGGCAAATTTTCTTATGGGATACAATTGAGCAACAGTCACAAGGACGGAAAACACCGTTATTGTTATCGGCAGCGCCAAGCTTTCAAGCCTTTATCGACATATTGATGACCCCAGAAGAGTTTGATAAATGGGTAGATGAAGAACTCTCAAAAATGGAACCCACCCCGGTGTATCAGGAACGGCCCAAACGGTTGCTGACAGACGCGGATATTCAAAAGCTGGAATCCCGCCTGAAGCATCGTCTTCCGGAGGATTACAAAGCCTTTCTCCGCACCAATAACGGTACAGAGAATCCGGAAAACAACATTTTCCATTTCTTTGATGTCGAACAGCAGCGTCCGGACTCGTCCGATTTGAGGCTCTTTTATTCAGCCGGCGGTGGCCGGTTCACCGATAATCTAGAATCCAACTGGGAAATGTATGTCGCATCCGGTCGTGTTCCTAAAGAGTGCCTTCCGATAGGCGAAGATTCCTTTGGCAATATCGTTTGTATGGATTTATCCGCATCATATTATGGACGTATTTGGTTCTGGCCGCATGACTCCTACGGCCCGGAGGGGTCCTATGAACCGATGAGTCCTGTGGCGGATGCTTTCGGTGCGTTTCTGGCGATGCTGCAAGATAATTAATTTCAATATGGCCAATCCAGACTCCGTATGGAGCGGCATCCATAAAATCGAATCCCTGGACACAACGTCTCGTCATGCGGAACGCTTGTGATATGCCATCCCGGATATTTCGGGGAACTCTGCGTATGAAACCCCGCCGATTCACAAAAAAAGCAGTACACATTCTTACAGAATGTGTACTGCTTTTTGGTGAACCATCGGGGATTCGAACCCCGGACACCCTGATTAAAAGTCAGGTGCTCTGCCAGCTGAGCTAATGGTTCATAAAACGGCTCGCCGATCCCACCGGATTCTGCCGGAAGACCGCTTGAAATATTATATCCAACGGTTCGGCAAAAGTCAAGCAAAAAATCGGACAAGCCTCATTTTTATGCATCCGCGACAAAAGTTTGACCTTGGCCTTCCTTTGTCAGGATGTTCCAAACAGAAGGACAGCGGATATTCCTCGCCGACCGACCGCTTTAAGGATGGAGCGGCAAACTGCGCAGACGCGCCACCGCTTCCCGGGTCCGCTCT
>CABQAA010000279.1 GCA_902461995.1 uncultured Oscillospiraceae bacterium
CAATAGGCCCTGTATACCCGCTCCTCATTTCCGTCGAAATTCAACTGATATAGTCGGAACGTCACCATAACGTTTTTCGGCTGCCACAGCTCTTCATATGAATACTTGTAATGCATTCCCAGAGCTTTCATCACGCTGCCACTCCGAGGATTGTTGACGTCGTGTGTGGCAGTGATATAGGGCACGCCGTCTGTTTTCACTTGTTCAATCACGGCTTGGCTCGCTTCGGTGATAATACCCTTATGCCAAAATTTTTTGCGCAGCCCATATCCGAGGTCATGGCTGTCATCTGCACCGACATGGACGTATCCTATCGGGATATTGTCGCTTTTTAAGCAGACGGCGTAGCGATACCCAGTGGGCTGTGCATACTCTTTTGCGTATCTTTCCTTAAAAAATGTTGCGGCTTCCTCCATGGATTTCAGAGGAAACCACGGTAAAAACGTATTGACATCGGTATCACTGAAAATGGCGTATAAAGCGCGTATATCCTTTTCAGTGAATTGTCTCAATATCAGCCTGTCGGTTTCCAGCAGGGGTGTATGCATGTTTTCTTCTCCTGTGTAAACTCAAGAGTTTGATGCGCGCGGATAGGATGGATTATTCTTCGTCCGGCACATATTCCATGATGTCGCCGGGCTGACCGTCGAGCACCTTACACAGGCGATTCACGATTTCCGTATCGATGCATGCGGATGATATTACGGACGTAGCCGAGCCGCCGATTATCCATGTATACCTCAGTATACAGCCAAAATGCCGTCTTGTAAAGGGGAGTCCCCGGAAACGAAAGGAGCGTCCGATCATGTCCAGCGACGACCTGTGAAGCGATATCCTGGACCGCCTGTTTACCGAGGCCAGGATGAAATATGAAAAAACGGCCGATTATGCCTGTCGTCAGAAATGGGGAAAAGACATCGACATGGAGTTGACCTTCAACCTGCTGGATGACCAAAAAGAGATGGTCGACGGCGTTCTGCTGGAGCTCAGAGAGGCCGCCGGCCGGGAAGCCCGAAACTTTTACCGCCAGGGTCTCGGGGACGGTTTCCGGTTGGCGGTTCATCTGGGAAATCCAGTCGGATAGACGCAAATCCCCGACTTCCGGCTTTGACGGAAGTCGGGGGTTGATTTATAGACGTCACTCCCCGGACGGTACGGGAATCCGGGCGCCGGGCGGCAGCGGCTCGCCGAAAACCGGGAAACCGTCCGCGTCAAAGCCGATTTTCTGCACCTGACAGTAGCGGGAACGCCCTTCTCCCGGTGTGTTCTCGGAATAATAACCGTGATAAGCCACCCAGACCTCCGATCCATCGGGTGAACGGAAAAAGGAGGCGTGTCCGGGCGCATACACCCCATTTCCTTTGGCAAAAACCGAATACTCGTATTTTCTCCAGCTGCCGATGCTGAACATATCGCCGCCCGTGTATTCCAGCAGGCCGAGACAGTAATCGTCACAGAAGCAGCCGTTGGCCGAGAAAACGATAAACAGGCGCCCGCTGTTTTGGAGGAAAAAGGCGCCTTCGTTGATGGGAGAATTGGAGGGGTCCAGATCCTCCCACGCGTAATCAAAGGGGGCGGAAATCAGATGCGGTGTCCCCATCGTCCAGGGATTCGGCAGTTCTGCGATGGCTAGCTTCTGGCAGCCGTCCGCCTCAGACACGCAGATATAGGTTTTCCCCGTCGCCTCATCCCGGTAAACGGTCGGGTCGATGGCGAAGAGGGTGCGGCTCAGGTAATCTTTAAAATGAAAGCCGTCGAAGGGATCGGCGGTTTCGGATTCAAAGACGCACAGCCGCTTCTGCCAGGTGGTAAACGGTGTCGATCCGCTGGTGTAGATATACCATTTTCCATCGAGAAAAACCATCTCCGGCGCCCAGAGATTCCCGGTAATCTCCGCATTCTCCGAGGCTTCGTAGAGCACTTTTCGCTCCCCGTTTCGAATCAAATCGCCCAGAGTTTTGCTGCGGTAGAGTTCCAGGCGGCTCCCCAGAGTGAAGAGCGTATAGTAGTAGTCGGTATGGCCGTCATAGGTGATGAACGGGTCTGCCGCCGAATCGTCGGACATCCGGACATCCAATGTGGCATCCGAAGACTGCAGAGGGGAACGGATGGTGGTGGGGGATGTGGCAAGGGTGGTCCAGACGGTCGTGGCGCTTGTCGCGGCCGGAACGGCTGTCGTAAAGACCGATGCCGTCGTGGCGGGATTATCGGAGCTGTCATCTCCACCCGCCTCCGGACGGCAGCCGCATACGAGCAGCAGACAGATACACGACAGCAGAGACAGACATTTGTTCATAGCCGTTCCCCCTTTTTTGTATGGATCTCAGTGTAGCATGAAAGCATGGTCAATGGAAGAGAAACTGCTTTCGGATTTTAGGACGTTTGACGGCAGATGCTTTCAGCATTTCTGAAAGCTTTTGAAATTATAGTTGCCTCAGGCGATCAAAAGCCGTATACTGGGGAAAACGACATCGGGAGGCGACGAACGGATGGCGGAAATACTTCCCCCGGAAAAAAAGCTGCATTTTTCCATCATGGACGAGGATCAGGACGAGGCCCTGGTCCGGCTCGGAAAGGCGTTGGCGGTTCCGGATCGGGTGCGGATTCTGCGCCTGCTGCAGGCGCAGCCGATGAACCTGCTGGAGATTTCCCGGACCTTATCCATACCCGTCTCCAGCGTATCCAACCACATCCAGGCTCTCCGGGAGGCCCGGCTGATTTTTGTCAGTTACCAGCCGGGGCTGAAAGGGCATGTGAAACTGTGCGCCAAGGCGGTTTGCCGGGCGGAGCTGGTGATGGACGAGCCGAGGCTGCGCGGGGAAGAACGGCCGGTTGTCAGTTTTGAGATGCCGGTGGGTCAGTTTACCGACTGCCGGGTCGTTCCGCCCTGCGGGATGGCAGGCAGCAGCGAAATCCTGGAGCAGGTCGACGATCCCCGCCTGTTTTTTTCGCCACTGCGGGCCAAGGCTCAGCTGCTCTGGTTTCAGGAGGGATTTGTGACCTATCGCTTTCCGGCTGTTTATCCGAACGGTATCGAGTCCTGCCGCCGCCTCTCCTTTTCCTTTGAGGCGTGTTCCGAGACGATTTATTACCGAAATGACTGGCCCAGCGACATCACAGTGTCCATCAACGGCGTTGAGGTGCTGACGTTTACCTCTCCGGGTGACTTTGGGGGCCGTCCGGGACGATATACCCCGGCCTATTGGTCCATGTCCAGCACCCAGTTCGGAGAACTGCGGACGATCTCCGTTGACGCGGAGGGGGCGTACATGAACGGCGTTCGGGAGTCGGAAAACATCCGGCTGGAGACGCTGCAGCTTGACAAAAGCGACAGCATCCAGCTGACACTGGAAATCAAAAGCACGGCGGTGCACAGGGGGGGACTCAATCTGTTTGGCAAAGGCTTCGGCGACCATCCGCAGGATATCCGGCTGACGCTGGAATAAACAAAAAACATCGGCCGTCCCGTTA
>CABQAA010000280.1 GCA_902461995.1 uncultured Oscillospiraceae bacterium
CTATCGTACGGTATTGCACGAGGCGGAAGCGGAATTCGTGGAAAAACGGTCTCGCTTCATCGGGGTGATCGCCCCCGCGGCGTCCGAAGTCGAGGCCCAGGCGTTTTTCGCGCGGCTGAAAAAAGAACACTGGAACGCCAGCCACCATGTCCCGGCGTATGTACTGCGGTCGGGGCAGATTCGTCGCTATTCCGATGACGGAGAACCGCAGGGAACGGCGGGGATGCCGGCTCTCGATGTGCTGCAAAAGGCGGGGCTGACCGACTGTGCGCTCATGGTCATCCGGTATTTCGGAGGCATTTTGCTGGGAACGGGCGGCCTGTCCCGCGCCTATTCCCACAGCGCAGCCCTGGCGGTGGAGGCGGCGGACGTTGTCGAGATGCGCCCTTGTATGCGGCTGAACCTGCAATGCGATTATGCCCGGATGGGGATGGTGGAACCGCTCATCCTCTCCTGCGGTGGGGTGATGGATGCCGTCGACTATGCCGAGCATGTGACCCTGCGCTTCCATATACCGACGCAGGATCTCCCGGGTTTTGAAAAACAATTGACGGACAAAAGCGCCGGCCGGCTTCAGGCGGTGGCGGAAGACGAGTCATTTTATCCGTTTGTTTAATCGGAACACGTAAAAAAATTGTGGAAAACCGGGGAAATAGGCCCATTTAAAAAAAAGATAGACCTTCCGGCAGGAAAAACCGTGGAATGCCGCGTATAGTATTATAGAGACCGGTGATTCTACCGGTGTTGAATGGAAAGGACTGTCTATATTTTATTGGGACGCAGATCAATCGGAGGATATTAGAAAGGGTGGATCGATATGACGGCACGTGAACGCCAGGAAGAAGTCGAACGGATCATCCTGTCTCCCCGGGCTGCTCTGTCCGCCCGTTCGAAGGGACGGGACCGGGACGAAGCCCCCTGTGTCTACCGCACGGCCTATCAGCGGGACCGGGACCGCATTCTGCATTCCAAAGCCTTTCGCCGCCTCAAGCATAAAACCCAGGTGTTCCTCTCGCCCGAGGGCGACCATTACCGCACCCGACTGACCCACACCCTGGAGGTGTCGCAGATCGCCCGCACCATTGCGCGGGCCCTGCGTCTCAACGAGGATTTGACCGAAGCGATTTCCCTGGGTCACGACCTGGGCCATACGCCATTCGGTCACGCGGGGGAGCGCGCCCTCGATGCCATGATGGAGGGGGGATTCCGCCATTATGAGCAGAGCGTGCGGGTAGTGGAACGGCTGGAAAACGACGGCCTTGGCCTGAATTTGACCGCGGAAGTCCGGGACGGCATCCTCTGCCACACCAGCGGCACGCCTGCAGCCACGCTTGAGGGCCGGATCGTCCGGATCGCTGACCGGGTGGCCTATATCAATCACGATATCGACGATGCCGTGCGGGCCGGGGTTCTCCAGGAAACCGATGTCCCCGCCGACATCCGGCAGGTGCTCGGCGACCGGCGCACCACCCGTATCGACACGCTGGTGACCTCCATTGTGGAGAACAGCGGGGAGGATATCGGGATGGCTCCGGAGATCAAAGAGCCCTTTGACCGCCTCCACGCCTATCTGTTTGAGTCTCTTTACCGCAATCCCGTGGCCAAGGGGGAAGAGAGCAAGGTGGAAGGCCTGATCAGCCGGATGTTTACATATTTTACCGAACACCCCGGCCGCCTGCCCGCCGAATACCGCGGTATTCTGGAAGAGGATGGGGTCCCCCGTGCGGTCTGTGACTATATCGCGGGCATGACCGATAATTACGCATTGGAGGTCTATCATGCCCTGTTTATTCCCCGCAGTTGGGAGGTAAAGGCACACGGCTTTACATAAAAAAGTATTTTTCGGGCAAGAATACCCATAATCCGGTGGGTTTGGCCCGCATATCATGCATTTCCGCGGGTTTTCCGCGGCCGGAAGCGCGAGCGGAGGTGGTCGAATGCCGCTGCCGGAGACTTTTTTGCAGGAGCTGCTCACCCGCAGCGACATCGAGAGTGTGGTGTCCTCCTATGTCCGTCTGAAACGGCGGGGGCGCAATCTGGTGGGACTCTGTCCCTTTCATGGGGAGAAAACCCCGTCGTTCAACCTGTATCCCGAAACCTCGTCCTTTTATTGTTTCGGCTGCGGTGCGGGCGGGGATGTCATCACCTTTATCAAAAAGATTGAGAATCTCGATTACCTCGACGCGGTTCGGTTTTTGGCCGACCGGGCGGGGATGGCAATGCCGGAGAACACCGTTAACGATGCCGCCTCGCGGCTCCGGCTGCGGATTCTCGAGGCCAATCGGGAGGCGGCGCGCCTCTATCATGCGCTGCTTTATGCGCCGGAAGGACGGGCGGGGCTGGATTATTATCACGCCCGCGGTTATACCGACGCCGTCATCCGCCATTTCGGCCTGGGTTTCGCGCCGGACAGTTTCGATTTCCTGCGGGATTCTCTGCGAAAAAAGGGCTTTCACGACGAAGAACTGACCGCCGCTTGGCTGTGCGGCCGGGGGCGGAATAATCCCAATCATCTGTACGACCTCTTCCGCAACCGGGTCATGATCCCCATCATCGACATCCGGGGCGGCGTGATCGCCTTTGGCGGCCGGGTGCTTGACAATTCCAAGCCGAAATATCTCAATTCCGGTGAAACGCTGGTATTCAAGAAAACCAACAACCTCTTTGCCCTCAATTTCGCCAAGGCTTCGGGCGGACGCCAGCTGATTCTCTGCGAAGGGTATATGGATGTCATCGCCCTGCATCAGGCGGGGTTCACGAACGCCGTGGCGGCGCTCGGCACCTCCTTTACCGCCGATCACGCGCGGTTGCTGGCTCGGTATGCCGATGAGGTCGTGCTCATCTTCGATTCCGATTCAGCCGGGCAGAAGGGAGCGCAGCGTGCCATCGGCCTGCTGCGGGAGACCGGGCTGCACATCCGGGTCGTCACAGTGCCAGATGGCAAGGATCCCGATGAGTATATCAAGAAAAACGGACCCGAGCGGTTCAAGCTGCTGCTTGAAAAATCGGCAAACGACGTGGAATACCGGCTGATGGAACTTGGCCGGCGGCATATCCTCACGACGGCCGACGGCCGGGTCGCCTACCTGCGGGAGGCGGCGCAGATCCTGGCGGAACTCCAGAATCCCGTGGAGCGGGACGTGTATGCCGGCAAACTCGCGGGTGAGCTGTCGGTATCCAAGGAGGCCCTGCTCGACCAGGTGCGGTACCTGATGGATAAACGCCGCAAGCAGCAGCAGGATAAACAGATGTCCCATATTGTTCGGCAGGCCGAGGGGCTTGTAAAGAAAGCCAATCCCGAAGCGGCGTCGCATGTTCGCGCCGCGAGCGCCGAGGAAGCGATGATCGGCCTGCTGCTCCTGAATCCGGATATGTTGGCGGAAGCGGGGAGACGGATGTCCCCCGATGAGCTGGTGACCGCCTTCAACCGGAACCTTTACCGCCTGCTTTTGGAACGGCAGGCGGCCGGCC
>CABQAA010000281.1 GCA_902461995.1 uncultured Oscillospiraceae bacterium
CGGTCTGGATCCCATTAATGTGGATGTCTTCAAAAGCGTCCTGGCCGAGCTGATCGCGGCGGGAAAATACATCGTCATGTCCAGCCACCAGATGTCGACGGTGGAGGAATACTGCCGCGATCTCGTTCTGCTCGACCGGGGCCGGACGATTCTCGACGGCAATCTTCGGGAGATCAAGGCGGGATATGGCCACACCCATCTCTCCGTCTCCTGCAAGGAGGACATCCGCCTCATCGCCGAAGCGCACGGCCTGCGCCTGTTGGAGACGACGGCGGAGGGCTGGGAGTTCGGAATCGACGGGGACGCCCCCGCCAGGGCCTTCCTTAAAGACATGGTGGACAAGGAAATATTTCCGGAGCGGTTTAATATCCGGGAACCCTCCCTGCATGAAATTTTCGTGGAGAAAGTGGGGGGCGCGCAGTGAGAGACGTATGGACGGTATTCCGCTTCACTCTCCGGGACGGACTCCGGAAAAAGGCGTTTATTATTACGACGGCGATCGTGCTCGTCGTCATCCTCGCCGCCTGTATGATCCCCGCGCTGACGAGCGGGGGAGGCGAAACGGAGACGCCTCCCGTCACGACCGAACCAGCGGAAAAAAGCAGCGTCTGCTATCTCCTGGACCGCACGGGGGGACTGCATGGCCTGAAAGAGGCGCTGGAAACGGCCAATCCCAAGGTGGATTTCCAGGTGATCGACGCCGGGGAGCTGGACGCGCGCAAGGCCGAGGTGGAGCAGCATAAAACCACCTCGATTGTGGAAATCGCGCCCGGCGACACCCTGCCGGCCGTGACGGTGTATGTGACCGATATCCTCAGCGGCCTGTCGGCCGACGGGGTGGCGGATGTGGTCAAGACCGTATATGTGTCGGAGCTGCTGGCTGGGGCGGGTGTCCCGGACGAGACCGCGGCGCTGGCCCTGACGCCGCTGACGGCCAGGACCGTCATGCTCGGGAAAATGGATATGACCGGCTATATTCTCGGCATGGTGCTGACCATGATTGTTTTCTTTGCGGTCTATTACTACGGATACGGGGTGGCGATGTCGGTTGCCTCGGAAAAGACCAGCCGGGTGATGGAAACCCTGATCGTTTCCGCGAAGCCGTCCCGTATCCTGTTGGGCAAATGCCTCGGGATGGGGGTGCTTGGGCTGTGCCAGCTCGGGCTGTTCCTTCTGGTGGGCGGGGCCGGGTTTGTCCTGCTGGTGCCTAAAGATTTCACGGTGATGGGTATGCCGCTCGCCCTGTCCTCCTTCACCGTGTCCTCCGCCCTGCTGGTACTCGTCTATTTTCTGCTCGGCTACGCGCTGTATGCGATGCTCAACTCGGTCTGCGGCGCAACCGTCAGCCGCGCGGAGGACCTGAACGCGGCCATGATGCCGACCGTGCTCATCAGCTTGATTTCCTTCTATGCCGCGTTCACGGTGATGTTTCTGCCGAACGAGGGGCTCAAACGGATCGTGACCTATATCCCGTTCACCTCGCCGTTCGTCATGCCCTTCCGCCTGCTCAACGATACGGTTCCCGCGGGGGATATCGCGATCTCGGTCGCTCTGCTTGTTGTGGCTATCGTGATGATCGCGGCGCTCTCCATCCGGATCTATTCCGCATCGGTTCTGCATTACGGGCAGCGTCTGAAACTGAAGGATTTGTCCAAAATGCGCGGATGAGGACACACAACAAGGGCTGCGGCGCTGCCGGCCCTCTGAATGACCCCCGGCGACTCCCATCAGGTCCATCCCTTATCTTATAAAACGGCATGAGGACTTGTCTTCATGTTTCCTGTTGTAGAAAAGTGTTGATATTAGGTCTGGTAAACTGGCCTTCGTCGAAGCAGCCAAAAAGAATCCCGGCATCTTTTGATGCCGGGATTCTTCGGCTTGGAGCACATGATACTCGATAAGACGCATTTGAATTAGCCTAATAAACCTGATAGAACCCCAAAATGGAGAGCCGGTTTATACTTTCTTCCGTGTCAGGAAAATTCCAACAATTGCCCCTATAAGGATAATCGGCGCTAATCGGACAAACAGCCATTCAAATGCGTGAAAAGCCGCTCCGGCCACGGCGGTTTCAGGGTCATGATAATTCCAACCTAAGTAAGGACTATGGAATACGATGAAGATCGCAGAAATTGTGACTATGACCGCGCACAATGAGATAAGAAGCCAATGGAGTACGTTTCGTCTGGTGATCTTCCTTTGTGCGAGCTGTAAGTTTATAATCTCCAGTTTTTCGGAAATCGCTTTTAAGTCGTCGGCCTTCGACTCCATAACCGTTTCTCCAAGCAACGTGCTTACGGGTGTTTCAAGCACTTCGGATATGGAAATCAACATATCCGAATCCGGAACGGACAATCCTTGCTCCCATTTTGAGATGGTTTGCCGCACCACATTCAATTTGATGGCAAGCTCTTCTTGCGAAAGTCCTTTTGATTTCCGGATTGCCTTCATGTTTTCGTTTAACATGAGGGATGACCTCCTTATCTTTCAGTCGTTAAAACGATTGTATGAGGAATGGCCCGTTGCTGCAAGCAACGCAGTTTAACATTTCAGTTTTATAGCCGTGGTATGCTGTTGGGTATGTTGGTGAGGAAGAACGAAAGCCCGGAAAAGGATTCTCTGCATCATTCCTTACCCAATAAAAGACAAACATCGATTTGTCGTCCTGCGCTTGGTCCGCCTAAGGTGCCTAGAATCTTTTGATATACGATTATATCGATTTGTTCTTCACAGAGTCGTCGGACGAAACCGACGGAGTTTTTACCATAGGGACTCCTCATGCCGTTTTATCGCTTCAAAGGACTCCATCCGGGACACATGTTCCCGGATGGAGTCCTTTGGCTTTTGGGTTTTTATTGCCTTTTCCAGAGCCTGAGGTCGGCGGCTGCGCTACAGCCCTTTTTGTTTCACAGATTCGCGTGGGCGAACAATTCGCTCAGAGAAATGTCCAATCCTTTGGAGAGTTTCAGAAGCATATCCAATGATACGCCCGCCCGGGCGTTTTCGATGCGGCTGAGAGTCTCATAATTGACATCCATCAGATCCGCCAACTGCTGCTGTGTAAGCTCCCGCTTTCGACGGAAATAGATAACGGAAATTCCGAGGTTTTTATACGCGTTTATGTGTTCTTCCTTCATATTTATCACCCTTATATATCGTATTTGACTTAAAATGTTGATAACATGATTTATATATGACATTATTAACAAATATAAGAAGAATATGATTGATAGGTTGGGTTTTATATGATTATAGACATCACCGGAGTCCCCCTGACACCCGGGCATGGAGGGGCCTATTGCCTGGGAAACGGGCGGTATCTCGATCGGGGCGGCCGCCCGATCGAATGCTGCTGCGACGAATGCGATTACTTGCTTTGCTGCGTATCCGACCGGTTTCCAGACCAATGCCGCACCTGTGAGGACAGCGCCTGTCCGCATGCTTCAGGGAAACAGATGAAAAAAGCCTGA
>CABQAA010000282.1 GCA_902461995.1 uncultured Oscillospiraceae bacterium
CCCCCGGATGCGCAGCGCCTGCCGCAGGCCGAGAGGCTCCACGGGCCGTTTTTCCTGTCCGCACGCCGATCCGATCCGCTTCCAAAGTGGCAGACTGATAAAGAGAACCGCCGTCAGAGCAATCTGTATGAGACCGACGGCGCGGTATCCGCTGTTCCAGCCATATCCGCCCGTCAGGCAGGTCCCCATGATATAGGGGCTGGCCGCAGCGCCGACACCCCAGAAGCAATGCAGCCAACTCATGTGGCGGGACGCAAAATGCAGGGCCACAACGTTGTTCAGTGCGGCATCGACCGCCCCGGCGCCCAATCCGTAAGGAATGGCCCATAGGCACAGCAGGAAAAACGAATGCGACACCGAGAAGCCAAACAGGGCAGCCGCCGTCATAAACACGCTGACGGCCGTAACCGGTCCCGCACCCCATCGGCGGGTAAATCGGTCGGACAGCAGGCTGGACACGATCGTCCCGCCGGCGATGATCATCGTCACGATCCCCGCAAAAGAAACCGGGACGCCCAGATCGGCATGCATGACCGGCCATGCGGATCCGATCAGAGAATCGGGCAGCCCGAGGCTGATGAACGCGATATAGATGATGGCAAGCAAAAGGGAAGCCACAAAACCCACTTCCTTTTCCGGCGATTGAACGGGACTGTCTCATTATAATCGCAAAGACCGGAATCGTCTATAGAAAGTAGAAAAACACCGGGATGCCGTTTTACAGCGGCAAACCGGTGTTTTTACGTTCACTGAAGGTTCAGGCCGGAACCAGCACTTTGTCGAGCTCCTCGGTAAAGGCCTCATACGGCCGGGCACCGATCAGGTTGCCCACCGGTTCGCCGTCCCGGAAAATCACGACGTTCGGGATGCTCTGGACATGATAGCGGGCCGCGAGATCCGGTTCCGCATCCACGTCCACCTTGCCGACCACCACCCGGCCCTCGTAGGCCTCCGCGAGACGGTCGATGACGGGGGCCAGCATTTTGCAGGGCATGCACCAGCTTGCCCAGAAATCGACCAGCAGGACACCCGGCTGCGCCAGGGCGGTTTCGAATTGTTCGGCATTGAAATGTTTGGCTGCCATGTTTTCGACTCCTTCTTTCTTTTTGTATAAGTCCGGCTTCCCTTTTAAAAAGCCGATTATGGATGGTATATGCATCGCCGGTTCCCTTTATCCGTCCATCGCCGATTTAGCGCAGAGACCGGGCCGCATCCTGTGCCGCGATCAAGCCTTCACCCACGGCCTTGGAAATTTGCAGCGGCAATCCCGTGCAGTCCCCGGCGGCGTACAGGCCGGGGATATTCGTGCGCATGGACCGATCCACGGCCACGTATCGGCCGTCGAGCGCGAGGCCCGGAACCAACGTATCGGGCGCCGACACCTCCCGGAGAACAAACACCACATCGCAGGGCAGCGTCTGCCGCTCCTCGGCCTGCCCGTCCGCGGGCAGGAAGGAGAGACCCTCCATCCGGTCGGTCCCTTCAATTTGCAGCTGTTTGCCCGGCTGAGACGGAATGTCGGGTGGCAGACTGCCGAGCAGTGCCCGCGCGGAGGGAGCCGCCACAACCTGCACGTCCACGCCGATGCCCTTTAGAAACCGCGCTTCCTCCGCCAGATCGAGGGCATCCCCGGTCACAACGGCGCGTTTGCCCCGATAGAGCATGCCGTCGCAGGTGGCGCAGGTGCTGACTCCGCGACCCATGAACGTTTCCTCTCCCGGCAGAGCCGTGCCGCCCTTGGCACCGGTGGCGAGGATCAGGCGCTTCCCTTCAACAACTTCGGTTCCCATCGCCACGGCGAAGGACTCCCCCATCGGCAAAACCGAGGTTACCCGGCCCATCTGAAACGCCGCGCCGGCCTCCTCCGCCTCGCGGCGCATGGTACGGAGCATCTGCTCGCCGGACAAGCCTCTCATGCCGAGATAATTGTCGATCTTTTCGGATCGATACAGAGGATTCAGGCGAAAATCGTTCGACAGCACCGCACAGGTCTTGCCTCTCGCCGCAGCGTTGACCGCGGCCGAAAGACCCGCTGGCCCCCCGCCGACAATCAGAATGTCATACACGCCCATTCACTTCCTATGTAGGCCGGAGCGGATGCTCACAGCCTGGATTTTTTGAGCAGCATGGAATTGGTCACGACCGACACCGAGCTGAACGCCATCGCCGCCCCGGCGACAATCGGATTTAAGAATCCGAGCGCCGCCACCGGGATGCCGATGCAGTTGTAGAAAAACGCCCAGAACAGATTTTGCCGGATTTTGCGCATCGTCGCCCGGGACAGCTTGATCGCGGAGACCAGCGGCACGATTCCCGCGCCCACCAGCACCACGTCGCCCGATTCCATTGCAATATCGGTGCCGCTTCCCATGGCAAAACCCACGTCCGCCGCCGCCAGAGCCGGGGCGTCGTTGATGCCGTCTCCCGCCATGGCCACGGTAAGACCCTTTTCCTTCTCCCGCTCGACCGTCTCCACCTTGCCCTCCGGCAGGACCTCGGCGACCACCTCGTCCACCCCGACCTGTCTGGCAATGGCGTCGGCAGTACGGCGGTTGTCCCCTGTGACCATCATAGCGCGAATGCCGAGCTGATGCAACTCCTTAAGTGCCGGCGCCGAACTGGTCCGCACCGGATCGGCCACAGCGGCGGCTCCGGCCGCCTGTCCGTCCACCGCGATCAGAAGCACGGTTTTGCCCTCCTGCTCCAGGGACTCCGGTGAAAAGGCGAAGGGGATTCCCCGCTCCTCCATCAGCCGCCTCGACCCGATGAGCAGCTCGTGCCCCTCGACGGCGGCGGCGATGCCCCGCCCGGTCAGGGACTCAAAGGATGTGGGAACGGGCAGGGATTCCCCGACCCCCAATTTGACGCTGTCCGTCACCGCCCGGGCGACCGGATGCTCCGACCGGGATTCGGCTGCCGCCGCGAGGCGGAGCAGCCTCTCCTTATCGACGGCGCCGAACGCTTCAACGTCGGTCACCGCCGGTTTGCCCTCGGTGATGGTGCCGGTTTTGTCAAAGATGACCACCCCGATTTTGCAGGCGGTCTCAAGCGCGTCCGCGCTTTTGATGAGTACCCCCATGGTCGCGGCCCGGCCGGTTCCGACCATCAGGGCAGTCGGGGTGGCGAGGCCTAGGGAACAGGGACACGCAATCACGAGCACCGCCACGGCCCTGGTGATCGCTTCTTCCGCCGAACCCATCAACCACAGGGTCAGACCGAAGGTCAGAAGCGCCACCCCGATAACCGCCGGGACAAAGATGGCCGACACCCGATCGGCGAGCTTTTGTATGGGCGCCTTGGAGGACTGCGCCTCCTCCACCAGCTTGATGATCCCGGAGAGGACGGTGTCCCGCCCCACTCCGGTCGCCCGCACGGTCAGGGAACCTGTCCCGTTGACGGTTCCGCCGAACACCTCGGCGCCCGGCTCTTTCTCCACCGGCATGCTCTCGCCGGTCAGCATGGA
>CABQAA010000283.1 GCA_902461995.1 uncultured Oscillospiraceae bacterium
ACGTTGTCGGGATGCAGGGTACGGCCCGTACCACCGCCGGACGCGACCGAGAAGTATTTTTTGCCGTTTTCGATCGCCCACTTCTTATAGGTGCCGGCCACCAGATGCTGGAACCGGGTCGGGTTGGTAGAGTTGCCCGTGATGGAGACTTCCACGCTCTCATGCTGCATGATCGCCACGCCTTCGAGCACATCATTTGCACCGTAGCACTTGACCTTTGCGCGTTCCCCATCGGAAAACGCCTTTTCTTCCACGATCTTCAGCTCGTCGGAATAGAAGTCGTAGGTGGTCTCCACGTAGGTGAAGCCGTTGATCCGGCTGATGATATACGCCGCATCCTTGCCCAGGCCGTTCAGGATGACGCGCAGCGGATTCTTCCGCACCTTGTTGGCGGTGCGGGCAATACCGATGGCGCCCTCGGCGGCCGCAAAGGACTCATGGCCCGCCAGGAACGCAAAGCAGCTGGTTTCTTCGCTGAGCAGCATTTTACCGAGATTGCCGTGACCCAGGCCGACCTTGCGCTGCTCGGCGACAGAGCCGGGCACGCAGAAGGCCTGCAGGCCTTCACCGATAACGGCAGAGGCTTCGGCAGCGTCCTTGACGCCTCTCTTCAGAGCGAGAGCCACACCCAGGGTATAGGCCCACACCGCGTTCTCAAACGCAATGGGCTGCACGCCCTTGACAATGGCGTCGACGTCCACACCCTTCTGGAGGCACAGATCCCGGCAGTCTTCCAGGCTGCCCAAATCGTTCTCCGCGAGGAACTTCTCGATTTTCGCGAGGCGCCGATCCTTGCCTTCGAATTTCACATCGTTTGCCATTTGCGTGTCCTCCTTATTCTTCGCGCGGATCGATGTACTTGGCGGCCCCGTCGAAGCGCCCGTACTGTCCGATATTCTTCTGATAAGCCTCGTTCGGCTCGGTGCCGTGGCGGATATCCTCCAGCATCTTGCCCAGGCGGACAAACTGGTAACCGATGACCTCGCCCTCGTCGTCGAGCGCGATTTTGGTCACATACCCCTCGGCCATTTCCAGGTAACGGACGCCTTTGGCCTTGGTGGAGTACATGGTGCCGACCTGCGAACGCAGGCCCTTGCCGAGATCTTCCAGTCCGGCGCCAATGGACAGGCCGTCCTCGGAGAACGCGGATTGGGAGCGGCCATAGGCCAGCTGGAGGAACAGCTCCCGCATGGCAACATTGATGGCGTCGCATACGAGGTCGGTGTTCAGGCATTCGAGAAGGGTTTTACCCGGCAGGATTTCCGCGGCCATAGCGGCGGAATGGGTCATGCCGGAGCAGCCGATGGTCTCGACCAGGGCTTCCTCCACGACGCCGTTTTTCACGTTGAGGGTCAGCTTGCAGGTCCCCTGCTGGGGAGCGCACCAGCCCACGCCGTGGGACAGACCGGAAATATCGCCGATCTCCTTGGATTCTACCCATTTGCCCTCCTCGGGGATGGGGGCCGGACCATGATGAGGACCCTTCTTCACCACGCACATCTGCTCGACTTCATGGGAATAATTCATATTGGTACTCCTTTCGGCTTAAATAACCCTTTGCTTTTACGCACCAGAAGTTATTATACAGAATAAAGTGGGGAAACGCAAGAGTCCACGCCTTCTCTTGACGAAAAATTCACAAATGCCAGCCGTCAGATTTTGTGTAAGCTGACCGAGGTCTGTTCCCGTCTGTTAGAGAGGAGTTCTGATTTTTTAAAAATCCGGTTATTTTAACACAGGCTTAACATACCTGTGGTACAGTAATATAGATTTTGTCTGATTATGTCGAAAATGGGGATGTAGGAGGAGAAACTGTGGGAATCGAACACGTTCTGCAGCTGCTTGGTGGATTGGGGCTCTTTTTATTCGGCATGAAGTTGATGGGGGAAGGTCTCGAAACCGTAGCGGGTTCTCGGCTCAAATCCCTGCTGGAAAAGATCACCTCTCATCCATTGCTGGGTGTGCTCGTCGGGGTGGTGGTGACCGGCGCCATCCAGTCTTCCTCCGCTACGACGGTCATGGTCGTTGGGTTTCTTAACGCCGGGCTGCTGAAGCTCGAGCAGGCCGTTTATATCATCATGGGCGCGAACATCGGCACCACCGTCACCAGCTTCCTGATCGGCCTGAAAGTCAATGATCTCGCACTCGTGGCTCTCTTTATCGGGATGGTTCTGATGATGTTCTTCCGCAAAAAACTGGCGCAGCACATCGGCATGGTGGTCGTGGGTTTTGGCATTCTTTTTACCGGGATGAACATGATGTCGGGCGCTATGAGTCCGCTGAAAGACGAGCCGCTTTTCATTGAACTGATGAGCTCTTTCTCCAATCCGGTACTCGGGATTCTCGCCGGCGCGGTGCTTACGGCGATCATCCAGTCCTCCTCCGCCTCGGTGGGCATCCTGCAGGCTCTGGCGGCGAGCGGCGCGGTGAATCTCGGCGGGGTCATCTACATTCTGTTCGGTCAAAATATCGGCACCTGTGTCACCGCGATGCTGGCCTCCATCGGGACCAACCGGGCTGGTAAAAGAGCGGCGATGATCCACCTGCTTTTCAACGTCATCGGCACACTGATTTTTATCCCCATCTGCCTGTTCCTGCCGTATGTGGGCTTAATCGAAGGACTGACGGCCGATCCCAAGCTGCAGATCTCCTTCGCGCATATCGGTTTCAATATCGTTGTTACGCTGCTGCTGCTTCCCTTTGCCAAACTGCTGGTTCGGCTGGCGGAAAAACTGGTGCCCGGCAAGGATGCGGAATTTGAAGAGATGCGGTTGCACTATCTGGATGAACGGATTTTGGGTACTCCCTCGATCGCGGTTGCCCAGGTGATGAAAGAGGTCGAACGGATGGCGCAGATTGCGCGGAACAATTTTGCTCTGTCCATGCAGGACTTTTTTAAACCGAATCCTGCGATTCATCAGCAAATTAAGCAAAACGAACAGGTTATCAATTATCTCAACCACAACATCACCGGCTATCTGGTCAAAATCCACGCGCTCGATCTGCTTGAATCGGACTCCCGTCTGGTCGGTACGCTGTTTCATGTGGTCAACGATCTGGAGCGGGTGGGGGATCACGCAGAAAATATCCTGGAATACTCCCAAAGCCTTGGGGGAGGGGAACCGCCTTTCTCCGCGGATGCCATCCTGGAAATGCAGGATATGCGGGATCGGGTGCTGAAAATCGTGGATGAGTCCATCGCCTTTTTCTTGGAAAATCGTCCGGATGCAGCGCTGTCAAAGGCGATCGCGGATCAGGAGGAAGAAATCGACGACCTGGTGGTGGCCCTGCGGGAGCATCACGTCGAACGGCTCGGCCGGATGGAATGTTCGCCCGAAACCGGCATGATCTATGTGGATATCCTCACCGATCTCGAACGGGTATCCGATCACGCGACCAACATCATGTATGCGGCGTTCGATGCGGACGGAG
>CABQAA010000284.1 GCA_902461995.1 uncultured Oscillospiraceae bacterium
AGATGCTCTATCGTATGTATACCCACTGGGCCGAACGTCACGGGTTCACCTATAAAATTCTGGATTATCTCGACGGGGACGAGGCGGGGCTTAAAAGCGCCAGCATCCATATCACCGGCCAAAACGCCTACGGGTTCCTCAAAGGGGAAGCCGGAGTGCACCGTCTTGTCCGCATCTCCCCCTTCGACGCCTCCGGGCGTCGGCACACCTCCTTTGCCGCCATCGAGGTTCTGCCCGAGCTCGACGACAGCATCCAGATCGAAATCCGGCCGGAAGACATCAAAATGGATGTGTTCCGTTCCAGCGGTGCGGGCGGCCAGCATATCAACAAAACCTCTTCCGCCGTGCGGCTGACCCATATCCCCACCGGCATCGTGGTCTCCTGCCAGACCGAACGCAGTCAGTTCCAGAACCGGGACACGGCGATGAATATGCTGAAAGCCAAACTGCTCGAAATCAAGGAACGCGAACATCTGGAGCGTATCGAGGATATCAAAGGCAGCCAGGCCCAGATCGCCTGGGGCAGCCAGATCCGGTCGTATGTGTTCATGCCCTATACTCTGGCGAAGGATCACCGGACCGGGTTCGAAATGGGCAATATCGGCGCGGTGATGGACGGCGATATCGACGGGTTCATTAACGCCTATCTAAAGGCGGCGGCGAATGGCACCCTGGGGGCCCCTGCAGAATAAAAAATGGCAAGGTATTCGGGGCTCCCTTCGAAAACATCTGCGGCGTTTTCCGGACGTTTTCGATATCCCTGGGGCCGCTGCCGAATAAATCCCATTAGACTTGATCCCGTCAAAAATGGATTTGCCTGACAGGCACCCGGACGGAAAACCCGGAATAGGATGCCTATAAAAGCATCGCGCGGGCGGCGGAGGCTGAGAAAAGAGGCAGGGGAATTCCGAAGGAATTACCGGAGGCCGCCGCAGAGAACGAACCGGGAAAAACCGGTCGGGCGGCGGCCCTCTTCCCTATTTCCATAATATATGGTATACTACCCCATATTGCGGAACAGCCAACACGCTATAAAAGAGGGATGACATGGATTTTCAGCGACTGGGCGAGCGATTCGGCATTTCCGGGCGTCTGGCGGGATGGCAGGAGATCTGCGCCGGAAATATCAACCGCACGTATGAAGTGGCGTTTGAGCCTCGGGAAGGAGAACCGCAGGATAAATACATTTTCCAGCGGATCAACACCTATGTGTTCAAAAATCCGGAAGATGTGATGCACAATATCCTGGCGGTTACCGAGCACATCAAGCAGAAGCTGCTCGAGGAATACGGCAGCTACGACCGGCGAGTCCTCTCCTTCCTGACGGCGGAAGACGGCATGCCGTATCTGTATACGAACGATCGGGATTTCTGGCGGGTTTACCGGTTCGTGGATGATGCCAGGGCGTACGACGTCATTGAAAAACCTGTGCATTTTTACGAGGCGGGCCGTGCCTTCGGTGAATTCCAGGGCTGGCTGGCCGATTTCCCGGTGGATATTTTGGTCGAAACCATCCCGCAGTTTCATAATACCGTCCGCCGCATGGAGGACTTTCACCGCGCGGTTCGGGAGAACCGTGCCGGACGCTGCCGCGATGTGGAGGGGGAAATCGCCTTCCTCCTCGAGCGGGAGGATGAGGCGGGCACCATCGTCGAGCTTCTCGAATCAGGGGCTATCCCCTACCGTGTCACGCACAACGATACCAAAATCAACAACATCCTGTTCGATGCGGAAAGCGACAAGGCTTTGTGTGTCATCGATCTGGATACCGTCATGCCCGGCACGTCGATTTACGATTTTGGGGATGCCGTGCGGTCGGGCGCCTCCACCGCCAGGGAGGACGAGGAAGACCTTTCGAAGGTACACTTCGATTTGTCGATGTTCGAGCGATTCACCAAAGGATTTCTGGAGGAGACAAAGGGGCTGCTCACGCCGGAGGAAATCCGGCTGCTCCCTCTAGGCGCTAAAATTATCACACTGGAACTGGCTTCCCGCTTTCTAGCAGATTACCTGAATGGAGACGTCTATTTCAAGGTTTCTCGGCCCGACCACAATCTGGTTCGGGCGCGCAACCAGATTCGGCTGGCGCGGGAAATGGAGGAGATCTTCCCGGAGATGGAAGACATTGTCCGGCGGTACGGCGGCTGATTCGATATGAAAAAAGGGACGGAAGCCTTTTGCAAGGCTTCCGTCCCTTTTTTCATAAGAACATCATTTCATCAACGTAACCATAACCGCCTTCTGCGCATGCAGACGGTTTTCCGCTTCGTCGAAGATCTCGTCCGCGTGGGCTTCGAAGACCTCGGCGGTGATCTCCTCCCCGCGGTGGGCGGGCAGGCAGTGCTGCACCATACAGCCGGGATTGGCCGCCGCGAGCAGGACGTCGTTGACCTGATAACCCTTGAAGGCGACGCGGCGTTTTTCCGCCTCCCCTTCCTGGCCCATCGAGGCCCACACGTCGGTGAAGATCACATCCGCGCCGGCGGCGGCTTCCAGGCAGTCCTCCGTCAGGGTGAAGGCATCGCCGCAGCCCGCGGCGAAATCCAGAACCTCTTTCGCAGGACGATAGGCGTCCGGGCAGGCGATCGACACCTTCATGCCGGTTTTGAGGCCCCCCACGATCAGGGAATTCGCCATGTTGTTGCCGTCCCCGATATAGGTCATCTTGAGCCCTTCGAGCGTTCCCTTGTGTTCCCGCACCGTCATCAGATCGGCGAGCACCTGGCAGGGGTGGCAGAAGTCGGTCAGGCCGTTGATAATCGGAATGCTTCCGACCCGGGCAAGGGTTTCCACCTCTTCCTGGGCAAAAGTCCGGATCATGATGCCGTCGAGATACCGGGAGAGCACCCGGGCCGTGTCCTCGACCGGTTCCCCGCGTCCGATCTGCAGGTCGTGGGAGGAGAGGAACAGGCCGTAGCCCCCGAGCTGATAGATCCCGGTCTCAAAGGATACCCGGGTGCGGGTGGAGGCCTTTTGGAAGATCATGCCGAGGGTCTTGCCCGCGAGAAGCGGGTGGCGGATGCCGTGCTTGAGCTCATACTTGAGCTGATCGGCCAGATTGAGGATACCCAGGATGTCGTCTTTTGAGAGATCCAACAGCTTGAGCAGATGGTTCATGGGAGGCTCCTTTCTATACCGTGAGGATATAATGAGATATAATATACAGACTTACAGAGCGGATAAAACGGCTTCCAGCCGCTCGAGGCCCCGATCCATCTCCTCTTTCGTGATATTCAGCGGGGGGAGGAGGCGGAGTAGGGTTTTCGCGGTGAGGATGAGCAAGCCGGCCTGCACACAGCGGGAAGCGACATCCTTTGCCTCGGCGCCGTCGAGCACCACGCCGAGCATCATGCCGAGGCCCCGTACCTGCGTCACATGAGGCAGTACCTTCAGGCGGGCCCGCAGGTAGGCGCCTTTTTCTTCCACATCC
>CABQAA010000285.1 GCA_902461995.1 uncultured Oscillospiraceae bacterium
GCAGAACAGGGCAAAAACCGCCAGAGAAACGAGCACGAACAGCGCAAGCGACGACCCGCTGCCGTCCGCCACCGCGGCGATATACCAGGCGGAGGGGGGATAGGCTCTCTCCATGAACGCCACCATCGCGGTGCTCATATCGGTCAGGTCGGCGGCCGTGACATGGGTGCTGCCGAATGACAGGAAGAACACGCCGCACAGCAGCGCAAGCGATAGGATAAGGGTCACGGCATTCTTATGCCGGAAGCGGCCGGCCAGGAGAGACAGCAGAATCCCGATCCCCGACGCGACGACGATCGGGATGAGAGGCATCGTCAGAAAGGTCAGGATGAAATGCCCGTAAAACCAGGGGTCCGGCTGGGCGATCACAGCGTATGCCACGGCCGTCGGCACCATGAAAAACAAGGAGAAAAACACGTTCATCCCGTAAAGCAGGATCATCCGGCTGGACAGCAGGGTTCTGGTGCCAACCGGCAGAGAAAGCAGCCGATCGGCATCCTGATGCCCGAAAAGCAGGCCGCCCGCTTTATAGATGGTGGTCAGCAGCATGATCAGGCAGTTGATCACCATCATCAGGCCGGGCAGCACCCGGAGTGCCCCCATTTGGTTCAGCGCTCCGGCCAGAAGATGGGCATACAAGCCGACGGCAAACAGCACGGATATGGCAGCAAATGCCATCAGAGCGGAAAATCCGGCCAGCTTGGCTTTTTCCCGCCTATCCCTAGAGTGAACGGCCCGATTAAAAGGGAGGTTTTGCTGCAGATAAACCCGGATCAGCCATCCCAGTTTTTTCATATGTCGTCGTCCTCAACCAATTCCAGAAAGACCTCTTCCAGGCTGCCGTCACCCTTGACCTCTGCGGTTTCACCGCAGGCGACCAGCCGGCCTCCCTTGATGATTGCGATCTTGTTGCACAACTTTTCGGCTACCTCCAGCACATGGGTGGAAAAAAAGATGGCGGATCCTTTTTCGCATAGCTCCTGCATAATCTTTTTCAGGGTATGGGAGGCCTTGGGATCGAGACCCACAAACGGTTCGTCGAGCACCAAAAGCCGGGGCGAGTGCAGCAGAGCGGAGAGGATGGCCAGTTTTTGCTTCATCCCGTGAGAATAGGAGGAGATCAGATTGCCGAGATCCCCCGTGAGTTCAAATTCGGCCGCATACCGTTTGACGAGGGCTTCCCGTTCCTCTTTTTTCACACCAAACATGTCCCCGATGAAATTCAGATACTGCACGCCGGTGAGGTGGCCGTACAGATCGGGGCTGTCGGGGATATAGGCCGTCACCTGCTTGCAGGCGATGGGTTCCTCCTTCACAGAATGCCCGTCGATCCGGATGGTTCCTTCTTTGAAGTCGAGAACCCCCACGATCGCGCGGATCGTGGTCGTTTTACCAGCCCCGTTGTGGCCGATGAAGCCGAAAATATCGCCCTCTTTCACCTCGAGGGAGAGATGGTCAACGGCCTTGTGTCCGCCTTTGTATACCTTGGAAAAATCCTGGATCGACAGTACGGTTTCCATGTCCGTTTCCTCCTGTTCGGGTATCGGCAGCTCTGTTTCTTTAAAGTCTAACATACAGAGCGGCCGTTTTCAAGGAATAAGACGACTGACACACCAGGAAATTCATCGGAAAGACCGGCCTTTCCCTTGACTTTTCGCATGGGTCTGGATATAATAACTCTATTGTACACATGGAAAGCCATGCGTC
Organism: uncultured Oscillospiraceae bacterium; assembly: GCA_902461995.1. Classification (GTDB taxonomy): domain Bacteria; phylum Bacillota; class Clostridia; order Oscillospirales; family Acutalibacteraceae; genus UMGS1623. The sequence goes on from CABQAA010000285.1 coordinate 1,708, forward strand.
GGAAACCGACGCGGCATCATACCGAAAGGGAGTTTGCGTGCATGACCAAGCAGACTGTTATCACCGATGAAGGGCTCAAAAAGCTCGAACATGAGCTTGAAGAGCTGAAAACTGTCAAGCGCAAGGAAGTTGCGGAGAAAATCAAAGTGGCGCTGTCCTTCGGAGATCTGTCCGAAAACAGCGAATACGATGAAGCAAAAAACGATCAGGCCATCATTGAAGGCCGGATCGCGGAAATCGAAAATCAGCTGAAAAATGTCAAAGTGCTTGATGAGAGCGAGATCAGCACCGAGTCCGTCCACATCGGGTCGACTGTCAAGGTCAAAGACCTGGAGGACGGTGCTGTCACGACTTACCGCATTGTCGGTTCTACCGAGTCGGATCCGATGGGCGGCCGCATCTCGGATGAATCCCCGGTCGGCAAGGCTCTTTTGGGCCATCGGGCGGGCGAACAGGTCGAGGTGGAGATCCCCAACGGGACTATGCAGTATTTGGTTGTGGAAATCTCCAAGTAATTCCCGGCAGAATCCGGCGGGCGGACCAGGCGCGGTGGCAGGCCATCCGCGGTGTCCGCCCGTTGTTTTTTAACCTTCATGAAATCGAAGACAGGATGTGGAATCGATGAACGAGCCAAACGCCGTCCCTGAGACCGAGGAACTGACCGAACAGCAGGTGTCTGAACTGATCCGAATTCGCCGGGATAAGCTGACCGCCCTGCGGAACGAAGAGCAGGACCCTTTCCAGATCACGAAGTACGATGTTACCGCGCACAACGCGGATATCCGCGCCGATTTCGACGCGATGGAAAACCGCGCGGTCTCCATTGCGGGGCGCATGATGAGCCGCCGGATCATGGGAAAAGCCAGCTTTATCGACCTGCGGGACGGCAGCGACCGGATGCAGGTCTATGTCCGGCGGGACGATGTGGGCGAGGATGCCTACGCGTCTTTCAAAAAATGGGACATCGGGGATATTCTCGGTGTCGAAGGTACCGTATTCCGGACCAAGATGGGGGAGATTTCGATCCATGCGACCCGCATCGTGCTGCTGTCCAAATCCCTGCGTCCGCTGCCCGAGAAATTCCACGGGCTGAAGGATACCGATACGCGGTACCGCCAGCGGTACCTGGACCTGATCGTCAATCCGGAAGTGAAGGAAGCGTTTGTCCGCCGGTCGGCGATCATCACGGAAATCCGGCGCTACCTCGACGAGCGCGCCTTCCTCGAAGTGGAAACCCCCGTTCTGCACGGCGTGGCCGGCGGCGCGGCCGCCCGGCCCTTCATCACCCATCACAATACCCTCGATATGGATATGTACCTGCGCATCGCGTTGGAGCTGCATCTCAAGCGGCTGATCGTCGGCGGGTTTGAACGGGTATATGAGATCGGCCGGGTTTTCCGCAACGAAGGTATGGATACCCGCCACAATCCGGAATTCACCCTGCTTGAACTGTATCAGGCTTATACCGATTACAACGGCATGATGGATCTGACCGAGGATTTGATCCGCACCGTGGCGCAGAAGGTGCTCGGTACGGCCAGGGTGGTGTATGAAGGCACCGAAATCGATCTCGAAAAGCCCTTCGAACGACTGAGCATGACCGAGGCCGTCCGGAAATACAGCGGCGTCGATTTCAATACCGTGGAAACCCTGGAAGAGGCGCGGGACCTCGCCAAGGCGCATCACATTGAATATGAGGAGCGCCATAAGAAGGGTGA
>CABQAA010000286.1 GCA_902461995.1 uncultured Oscillospiraceae bacterium
GGCTTGTCGGGCTCCCTCTTCGAACCGCTGGCAGCGGATGCCGCCGCGGCTTACGACGAAGTGGCGGACCTGCTCTCCCGCGTGGCCGGCCAGCGGATTGTCTCCCACACCCTGCTGTCCGCCGAGGTACGGGAGACGGTGTTTGAAAACGGCGTGCATGTCCTCGTCAATTACGGCCATACGGCGTATACCGACGGCACCCGGAGCATAGAGGCAGGGGGGTACAGCATCCTATGAAAAACAAACCGGCATGGACCTCGCAGTACAGCACCCGGATGCAGCGCCGCCGGGCCCTTCACGGATTTCTCTTCATCCTGCCCTGGGTGATCGGCGCCGTCGCGTTTTTCCTCGTTCCGATGGTGCAGTCCGCTGTCTACGCGTTTTCCAAGGTGGATCTTATCTCCGGCGTCGATACCTTCAAGCCGGTCGGTTTCCGGAACTTTCTTTATCTGTTCACCCAGGACCCGAATTTCATCACGAATCTCACCTCCTCCCTTCTGAATGTCATTTATCAGGTCCCCGTCATCATGACATTCAGCCTCTTATGCGCTATGCTGCTGCGGGACAAATTCAAGGGACGTACCCTAGTACGCGCGATCTTCTTTTTTCCGGTCATCATCGCGTCGGGCGTAGTCATCACCATTCTCAAGGAACAGGTGCTCATGACTGCGGCCGCCTCGGGAGAACAGGAGGCGTATATGTTCGCCGCCCCCTCCTTCTCCTATTTCATTGAGCAGCTGCATGTCCCGGAGAAAATCACGAACCTGGTGGAAAAGGTCATCAACGGCTTTTTCGATATCATCTGGAAATCGGGGGTGCAGATCATCTTACTGCTCGCCGCCGTCAACCACATCTCCGCGAGTTCCTACGAAGCGGCGGACATCGAAGGGGCGTCGGCTTGGGAGAAACTCTGGAAAATCACCTTTCCCATGATCTCCCCCACCATCCTGGTCGTTCTGATTTATTCCATCGTCGATTCCTTCACCGACTACGGCAACCGGATCATGCGGATGATCAGCGATTATTTTTCCCTCGGACAGTACGAATACAGCGCGACGCTGGGCATCGTGTATTTTCTCATCGTGCTGCTTCTGGTCGGTCTCGTCAACCTGATCGTCGGGCGCCGCATCCAATATGTCGTCGAATAGGCGGTTCCAAACCGACTCCGCGCAAAACGGTTTGAATCCATACACACTCCATTTTAGAAGGAAGGATCTGATACCATGGCACTGAAAAAACGTATGCGAAAATTGGCTGTTCTTTTCCTGGTCCTATGCGTCACGCTCGGCAGCATCGGAAGTTTTTCCGCTTTTGCTGCCACCACCAAAGAGATCACCATCAAAACCAACAGCGACGACAACCCCTTTATCCGGGTTCCCCTGTATTCCAGCCTTTTCAAAACCGGCGGCCCCTTCACCGTGCGCTGCGAAATCAAAATCGACAGCTACACCGCGACGAAATCCGACGCCAACATCTTCGTCAACATCGTCGACGGCCGGGATTCCTCTCAGATGACCGTCTGGCTGAACACCTGGAAGAGAAAGACCAACGGCTGGACCGAGATGAAAACCGACAAGGGCGGATACATCACCTTCGACAACATCAATAAGGTGCTGATCAGCGGCGCTTTCGAGGATTTCGGTCTGCTGCAGTTCGGTTCCTACTATGCAAAATCGGTCATCCATTACCGCAACTTCCGCATCCTAAACGCGGCCGGCAATGTCGTCTACTCTTGGGATGAGGATTCGAAAATCGCTGTCGGGAACGACATCCGCGATCTTGAAACCAACACCATCTACGGCGAGACCTTCGGCGACGGCAGCGCCGATTACATCATCAGCGAGAGCGACGGCGGAGACGCACCGATTGTGACCGATCCGCCTACCACGCTCCCGACTTCCAATCAGAGCACGACAGACCCCAGCAACAGTAAAACCGACCCCACGAATCCGGACACCACGGCGTCCACCGATTCGACCGACCCGACCGAATCCGGTGAAACCACCGCCGATACCTCGACAGACCCCACCTCCGGTGAATCTTCGGAAAACAGCACCCTGCCCGCCAACGGCGATGCTGTCTCCTCACAGCCCGGCAAGACTGAAAAGGGCGGCCTCGGTGTGGGCGCTATTGTCGGCATCATCATCGGCGCCATCGTGGTTCTGGGCGGCGGTACCTTCGGCGTTCTGTTCGCCATGAAGAAGCTGCCCTGGATGAAGAAAGACGATGCGAATGAAACGGCAGGCCCGAAAGACGAGTAATTCCATCACAGCAGAGGCTTTTTCCCCTGTACCCTGCAAACAGGACTGTTTGTAAAATATAAAAAGGAGTGTCAGGAATGAAATTGCAACGCGTGAAACAGACCTTGGCCATCCTCGCTTCCGCGCTCGTTTTAGGGAGCTTTGCCTCCCTGGGCGCCGGCGCAGAAACCGCTGTCTACACCCCCAATCGTTCCCTCACCATCTCCAACGACTCGGCGGCCACGGCTGCCCTGCGGATGAGCGTCATCCCGAGTCAGATCGGCGCGCTGGATGCGCCGAACGGCCCCTATCATGTATGGGCGAAAATGAACATCGAGAATTTCGAGGCCATCGATTCCTCCAAGGATGCCGGCGTCTCCTTGTCTGTCAAGTACGGTTACTTTACGGCTGGCAGCGACAATATGGCGTATAAAACCGTCGATCTCCGTACCTGGACGGCCAACACCAACGGGTATGTAGAAATGGTGACTGCGGACGGCCCCCATTTCGCCATCGAGGCCATCGATGCCTCCCAGGAAGACGACGTCTACTGCGAATTCACCCTGGAATTCGCCATGAAAAACGCCAAAGGCCAATTCAGCGTCGCGGATCTGGTTATTGCGGACAAGAACAACGAGATCGTCTATTCCCTGGCAAACGATCCCTGCTTCTCCGGCATCACCGATTTTTCCCGGAAGCAGAGCAGCGAGCCGAGCTTCCTGTGGGCGCCGATCATCAGCGGCGGCAACGCTTCCATCAATGTTGCCACTGCCGGCGCATCCACCTACGTTCCCAATCGTGTGCTCACCCTGGACATTCCGGAGAATGTCGAAGGGGAAACCGCGTATCCGGAGAACTGCGCCTATCTGCATCTGAACGTCAAGGATCCCGGCACCACAGCTTTCACAGCAGAAGGCAGCCCTTATACCCTCCGCGGTATGGTCAAAGTGGAGAACTTCGCAAAGAACACCTCCGAGCGGGATGCCGACGCTATAGCGCAAGCCAAAAATCCGGCCTTCCTGATGGGAAATCCCCTTGGTACGTACCATGGCCTGACGGCCGACACCAACGGCTGGGTCCCCTTCCTCAAGGGTGACGGCACCCCCTTTACCTTCAACTATGCCGATATCACCAACTGGTATGCCCAGTTCTGGGGTTCCTGGGGCTGCACC
>CABQAA010000287.1 GCA_902461995.1 uncultured Oscillospiraceae bacterium
CTGTTGGGCGAAGTTTTATTGCTCAGGCGGTTGTAACGCCAACAATCAGGAGTATGAGGGGGATATTCTTCGGGCGCACACCCTTTCCTGCGAACTGGAGAAAAAACGACTGGAATGCGCCATCATGATCAAGGCGGCGCTGAAAGACGCGGACAACTGACATAAAGAGGGCGGTTCATCGCATAGGATGGTAAGGGAATACATCTGATGCGGAGGGATCGCTATGAATCGGACAAACCGTCCGGAATTGCTGCCCCGGGCGGCGGCGTACATTGCCGGTCACAGCCGGCAGCTGTTTTTCGCCCTTCTATTTTTGACCGGGGTCCTTCTGGGTATTATCGCCTTTCTGGCCGGTGGGCAGGAATGGGAGCAGGACCTGGCGCTGATGCTGAAGGTCCGCGGGGTTCCCGAGGGCTTTCCCGGTGCTTTATCCGCCCTGATGGCTTCCTGCCTAGCTCCTTTTCTTATGATCGGGCTTCTGTTTTTGTTGGGAATGAGCGCCTGCGGGGTTCCCTTTACGCTGATTGCTCCCTTGTTTTATGGATTGGGACTGGGGATGACAGAAGCCTATTATTACAGCACGGGCTGGGCTGGTGTGGGATTTTCTGCACTGTTGGTGGTGCCTCACAGCCTGATTGCAGGTATGGCGCTGATCCTGGCGGGGGCCGAGGCGGCGCGCATGTCGATGAGGCTCAGCGCCCAGCTACTGCCGGATGCGCCCATGGGGGGGCTATGGCCGGATTTTCGCCAATATGTCCTTCGCTTTTTCCTGTATTTGATTCTGGCCCTGATTTCCGGTATGGTGGATGTTTGTCTGCGCCTGCTGTTTTCGTTTCTATTTGTCTAGCCGGGACAGGATGTCGTAAATGTAAGGAGAGGTAAGTATGGCATTTTTTGGACTGTTCGATTATTCCAAGCCGGGGCCAGGTATCAGCAAGGATGCTCCCAAAAAACGGGGATTTATTGAGTTTTGGGAAATCTTTTTCCGAAAATTCTGGAAGCTGTTGCAGGTTAACCTGTTGTATCTCGTTACGTCGATTCCCGTGGTGACGCTGGGCCTGTCCAATGCTGGGCTTACCTACATCACCCGCAATTTCACACGGGAAAAGCCGGTGTTTTTGCTGTCCGATTATTTTGCCGTTATCAAGAAAAACTGGAAGCAGGCCCTCCCCATGGGAATTATCAACACCCTGCTGACGTTGCTCATTGCCTTTGACATCTACTTTTTCTACCTGTCTGAGGGCGGCACGGCTTTTCTCATGATGGCCCTGGTCGCCATGTTCGGTATTTTCTTTGCCTTTGTCAAATACTACTGCTATTACCTGATGGTTACCTTTGATCTGTCCCTAAAGCAAATTTATAAGAACAGCCTGATTTTAGCGTTTGCCGGATTGTTCCGGAACCTGCTGCTGTTCCTGTTGTTCGGCGTGCTGTATGTCGGGGCCGGACTGCTGCTCTATCTTTATCCGCATTTCGGTATTCCTATTGTATTGGTGGCGCTGTTTATTTTCCCGGCTTTCCGTTCGCTGCTGATTCAGTTCACAGTGTTTCCCCTGATCAAAAAGCACATGATTGATCCTTATTATAAGGCCCATCCGGAGCAAATGAAGGATGCCAAACGCATGATGAATGTGGTGGTGGAACAGGAAGAGGCAGAAAAGGAACAACAGGATCCGGAGGAAGAGGAGGATCTGCTTTTCCACGATGCCGGAAGTACGGAGGAAACGGAGCCGGAGCCCAAAGAGGAAAAGCGCACGTTGCCCAGGCAATATACGGAGCAGGAGATGCGGCGGCTGAATGCCAAAAAGCGTTCCCGATCTTCCCGTGATGAGGAGGACGACATTATCTGAAAGCTGGGAGCCGGATGACGATATCCGACTTGACGATCGATGGGAAAAGGCTCGCCCTGTCCTTACTCCTGGCATGGGAGGGGGAACATGGAGGAAATGAATGCGAAAAGTCGTTGTATTTGTGGCGGTAAGCCTCGACGGGTTTCTCGCTGATGCCGAAGGAAAGGTGGACTGGATCCGCGGCGAAGAAGAGGGAACGTCAGACGGCGGTATCTATTCGTCGTTTATCCGTTCCGTGGATACGGTGATTATGGGCTACCGTACCTATCATCAGATTGTGTGCGAACTTTCTCCCGAAATGTGGGTCTATGCGGGGATGAGGAGCTATGTGGTGACCCACCGCGAAATCCCCTCCACCCGAGAGATTGCTTTTACACACCAAGACCCCTGTGATCTGGTACGTATGCTAAAACAGCAGCCGGGAAACGATATATGGGTATGCGGAGGTGCCGATCTGGTTCGCCAGCTGATGGACGGCGGCTGTGTCGATCGGTTGCATCTTTCCGTGATTCCCGTTGTTCTCGGCAGTGGGATTCGTCTGTTTTCCTCAATGAGTACCCCGCTTGAATTAAAACTGATTCGTCAGGCTTCAGTCAATGGTATCGTCGAATTGGTCTACGAACGCCGTCAGACTGAAAAAGACAACATACAGCCATAAAATGACAAGAGACGGGGACCTTTTAGACGTTTTGCAGCTGTTCGGCCTCAACGGCTTCCAGAAGCAGGTGGTAAATCGGGGTCAGGACACGGAAACTGTCGATTAGCCGTGGCACCAGTGCTTCCGAACCGTAAAAGGCGGGATCCAGCTCTTCCCGGTCGAAAGAAAAGCATTTTCGGTTGGCCACTTCTTCCAGCAGGGGAGGAAGGCCAGCCCTTTTGGGACGGGCGTATCGCTCGCCGGATACCTGAAAGCCTGCGTCGGATGCCTGCTGGAGTGCGGTTAAAAAACGTTTTGGCTGTTCATCCATCATTTGACGCAGCCGGTTCATGAGAGAGGGCCTGACAGAATAAAAGCCCATGCCGTAGGAACAGCCCCGCAGCGAGAAATCCGCGTAAAAGCCGGGAACACATTCCCAGACCTTTTTGTCCCGCAGGAAAGCCACCCACATATTTTCCCGGTACATGGATTTGTCCCTCGTGTAGCGGTTGTCCCGTCTGACCCGGCTTACAGTGCCGTTTCGGTTGGGATCGACCACGATACGGGGATCAATATCGAGTACGGTTTCCGTCAAGTCGCGGGCGAGAGCCTTTAGCGGCTCGACGACTTCTCGGCGGATCTGCTCGCGATGAGCTTCATAGAAGGAATGACTGTCCTGAAAACGGTTTTCAGCCAACAGCCAAAATGCTTCCGGCTTGATTCCTTGAAATTCCATAGGGGTACCTCTTTCCAAAAGGATATGGTTATATGCCTCCATAATGGATGTTATGGACGACGTAATTGAGGAAAAGTATTGTAATGTAATGCGGAGAGAAGAGTAAAAAGGGCGGCTCCAGGCCCAGGGCCCCCCACATTGTTTGCCATCAGGCATAGAGGCCCCGTA
>CABQAA010000288.1 GCA_902461995.1 uncultured Oscillospiraceae bacterium
CCCATACCGAACAGACACTGGATCCAGAACACTAGCGGCGTATCCAATAGATTGAATGTCCCGGCAAACAGGGAGACCACCGGTATGTGGAAGAAGCGGAACGTCATGTACAGCGTGTTGATGATGGCCTGCGGCGGCACGATGATGGTGAAGATCACCAGCAGAAACAGAACCTCCCGGCCTTTGAAACGGAAACGGGCGAATCCGTATCCCACCAGGGACGCCACCAGCGTTTGGAGAACCGCGCTTCCCACGCTGATGAGCAGCGTGTTTTTAAGAGCTTCGGGGTAATGGATGACCTCGATCAGGGTTTTGATATGCTCCAGGGTGAAATGCCTCGTAATCCAGACCACCGAAGGGTTCCACATATCCTCCCGGCTGCGGAAGGCGCTGGTGAACATGAACAGAAGCGGATAGACGAGCAGAAAACAAATGCCGAACAGAATGATGAAGCGCGCGAGCGGCCAGATGCCCTTTTTGACCAGCCGGGTCTTGAGCTTATAGAAATCCGGGCGCGCGCCGCTTGCCTTTTGAACCGAATTCATGGTTTATCACGCCTTTCTCCTTGCGGCGACCGCCTATTTTTCCAGGTAATAGGATTTGCGGGAAGTTAAAAACAGCACCACACCCGTTAAAACGAAGATGATTAGGAAATAGGCGATGGACAAGGCGGACGCCTGCCCGTAGCTGGTATCCCGGAACAGCTTCGTCACTTCTTTCATTACCGGGTTGTCGTAGAATGTAAAGGAATCGATGATGGAATAGACGGTATTTAAAATGATATAGGGGAAAAGCAGCGGAAACGTCACCTTCCAGAAGGTCTGCCAAGGCGTGGCACCCTCCACCGCGCTGACCTCATACAGGGAGGTGGGAACCGACTGGAGACCAGCGAGAAACAAGAGGATTTGTACTCCCGATTTCCAGATGACGTCCATGATGTTGTTGACAAAATTGGTGATAAAGGTGACGATCTGATTGTCGAGACCCAGGTCGGCAAGCACCTGTTCCAGAGCGGCGCTCTGGAACACGGTTCCCGGCTCGGACACGATGGACTGGGCGAACAGATCCTCTTTGAACACCATGAGCAGGATGCCGGAGGATACGATGATCGGCAGGGCAAACAAGGCTCTCACCACCGCCCGCCCGTGGAATTTCTGGTTAAGCAGCAGCGCGGCGAAAAGAGAAAAGACCAGAACCAGGAGCACCGTGCCCACCGAGCTCCCGAGATTCTCGAGAATCATCCGACCGTTGTCGGGGTTGCGGAGAAAAACCTCTTTGACGTTTTCAAGCCCTGTAAAGGTGTATTCGATCCCTCCGGAGCCCATGGTCACCTTCCCGAACATATAGGTGACGGTGTTGATGAAGGGGAGCAGAAAAAAGACCGTCACGCCGATGAGCCAGGGCGAAATAAAGAACACGCCGGTCATACCTTGGCGAAAGGCCAGAGATAAATGCCGGGGCCGGTCCGGTTGTTTCATGCTGCCTCCCCTCCTTTCGCGAAACGTGTATAAGTCCGCCCTTCCACGGTAATACCGTCCACTTCATAGGAGGTCTCCCTGTAATTAACGAGAATCGTGTCTCCCGTATCGTATACCACCTGCGCCACCCGTCCGTCGTCCCATGTGCGATGAGACAGAATCCGCGCATTTTCCAACCCATCCAAGGCTTCTTCCAACCGCTGCTGATAGAGAAGGGCCGCATCTTTCCACAGCTCAAAAGAGGCTCCATACAGGGTTTCCAGCGCCGTATCCCGCAGATTCTCGAAATCGCAGCCGATAAAGGAAAATTTCAAGCTGGATCCTGTTTCCACCGCTTTGAGGAACAGGCGTTCCCCGTCCCCCGCCAGATTGAGCGGACGGGTGGAGACCGTCATGAGCCCCCGCAGGGTTAGCTGAAGGAAGGGCACCGATTCGTCGAAGATGTCGTACCGGCTGCTGTCCGAGGGAAGCCCGGCCGCCACCCGTACATAGGGCAAGGCATAATAGGCGGGGTTTTCGGCGTATACGCCCCGGGTTTCCGCCGCCGTCTTAAGCACCGATGACATGATGTCCGCCGTCTGCTGGCGGTCGGCGTAGGAGCCCCGATAATCGGCGTAGGGGGCATTGGCAAGCGAGGTCATGGACAAACCTGTTACCGCCTCGGGCAGGGCCTTCTGAAGGCGGGAAAACGCATCGGACAGCCGGGACGGGGTCAGCAAAGAAGTCACGGGGCCCTCTGTATCCTGTTCGTTGGTACTCAATTTATAAGAATAGACCCTTTGCGCTTTGTTGGTGATCTGGTTGGCCCCGCTGAACAGCGTGTTGTAGCGCATGGTGCCGGCCGTAAAGCGGGACAGCTCCGCCGCCAGATAGATCCGGGCGTTCAGGTCGGAGGAACGTCCGAGCAGCTCTTCCAGCGCCTTGCCGCCCCCGGATACCGAGGCGGGCCGGTACCGGTACCGCACGCTTCCGCCACCGGCGCCGTCCTTATCCCAGCCCAGGAGCTGCGCCTCCACCCCTGAACCGGAAAAGGCATTCAGAATGTCCCCGGTTTGCTGAAAGCTTGTGATATCAAAGGATTTTTTGTGAGGGATTCCCAGGGTGTACCCCAGCTTTACCACGCTGTTGTAAATATCCAGCACCACGGGAAATCCGTCCTGTTCCCGCGGCTTTATTCCCTGCTCGATCAGGCGCTTCTGTACATGGGCGGCCATCTCCGTATAGCCCGCCGACTCGGTATCGAGAAATCCGTATTCCACACAGGCCGCATCGAAGGTAACCGTTTTTTGCGCAACCATGGTGAACGTCGTTTCGGACCAGGTACGGCTGAGGATGGACGCCTCGGCATAAGAACGGTAGACAAAGGAGAAATAGGCGCTGTTATAGCCGGATTTGATGCCGGACGGCGAGGCGTTCAGCGTCGCCTCAGCCGCTCCGGAAACGGCAATGGCTACAAACCCGGACTCCTTCGTTTCCCCTTTCGCATCGTAGTGCATGCCGAACAGGGGCATGGACAGCGTTTCCCCGGTATTGGTACGGAACTGACCGCTGACATAATCGTCGTTGCCGTATACGGGTTTTGAATAGGTACCAGAGGTGGTCTTGCCGTTATTGAAACGCATCAAGGCTCCGGATCCGTCGGGAAGAAGGATATATCCCTCTTCATCCAGATAGGCGGCGCCGAAAAATGGCAGCAGACCGATGGTCAGCAGCCGGCAGTTCGGGTCGCTCTCCTCGATTTCCGTATAGAGAATCGCGGCCCGGAGGCTGTCGCCCTGCAGGGTGACGGCGACCGGAATGGTAAGTCCCAGCTTCGGGAAGCGGTATTCCAGCAGACAGCCCCCTTCAATCCGGCAGACCGTCAGCCCGTTTTCTCCCACGCTGTCCACCGAGG
>CABQAA010000289.1 GCA_902461995.1 uncultured Oscillospiraceae bacterium
GGGAGGGCGTCCGCCCGGCCGTCGTGGTGCTCGATCCGCCCCGCAAGGGCTGCGCGCCCGCCGTCATCGAGGCGGTCGCGGCCATGGAGCCGCTGCGGGTGGTGTATGTGTCCTGCGATCCGGCCACCCTCGCCCGGGATTTGAAGCGGTTTGCGGAAAAGGGGTACCGGACCGAACAGGTCCAGCCGGTCGATATGTTCCCACGCACGCCCCACGTCGAATGCGTAGCGAGACTGATAAAGGAGACGTGAAGAAGTCTGAATACAGATAAAAATAGCCGTATGCCCAGTAAGTATGAAATCTTCGACTGTTGGAAAGACAAGATCATTACCGATGATTTTCGGGTTGCTATAGTCGACAAGGAAAAACCTGCGGGATTGAAAATAATAGAGGATTGGGCGTTCCCGGAATGTTGGGCATGTGGTGAACCGCCGCTTTTTGCACAGGACGAAGCCACCTTGAAAAAGCAGTGGAATAACAGCCATAATCTGCAAAGAGCTCATATAGTGGCCAAACAGTTTGGGGGTTCCAATCAAGCTGACAATTTGTTTCTGCTGTGCCCCATATGTCATGCAGAAGCCCCCGATACGCGTCATGCGGAGGATTTTTTTGCTTGGGTGGCATATTCCAGAAAACATGTGCATTATTTTTCACGATTTCAGGGATATCTGAAACAGGCAGCCATGATGAAAGGTTTAAACTTTGAAGAGCTTATTGAAAAATGTTCCGGGATTTCTTTCGATATCGAAAGCCTGCGATCCGAAGCGCGTAGGGAAATGGGTATGCACGGCAATATGATCAACGGGCTGACGATGGGCTTTACATGGATACATATATTCCAAAAACACGGATTCTTTTAAGGTGGGTTTTATCCCCGCAGCACGTCGTCCCGTTTCCGCACCCTTCGGAAAAGCAGCAGCGAGACGAGCGCAGCGGCGGTTTCCGCGATGGGAAAGGCGATCCAGATACCGGTCAGCCCGAACGGGATCGACAATAGAAACGCCAGCGGCAGGGTGATGAGAAACTGGCGCAGCAGGGAAATGACCAGACTCTCTTTCCCCATGCCGAGAGATTCGAACAGGGCGGAAAACACCACGCCGACAGCGGATATCATAAAGCTCGAGCACAGAATCCGCAAAGCGGGGATGCCGATCTGCAGCACATCGGAGGAGGCGCTGAACAGGCCGAGCACGGCGCCCGGCGCGATCAGAAACAGCAGGGTGCCGACCGCCATGATGAACAGGATCACGAGGAGAGCGCAGCGCAGAGTTTCCATCACCCGCTTGTGATTGCGGGCGCCGTAATTATACGAAAGTATGGGCCGCATCCCCTGGACAAGGCCGTTCGCCGGCATATAAACAAAAGTCTGCAGCTTGTAATACGACCCGAATGCGGACACCGCGAATTCCGAAAACCGCCCCAGGATGGCGTTGAGCCCCATGACCAGCACCGACGCGATGGACATCATCACGGTCGAGGGGATGGCCACGGCGTAGATGCTTTTGACGGTCCGAAACGAAAACCGGAAACCCCGGATTTTGGCTTTAACGTCGGTTTTCCCGATAAAGAACAGCAGGAACGAGAGGGCCATGGCGCTCATCTGGCCGATGATGGTGGCGATGGCGGCCCCTTCCACTCCCATGGCCGGCACGCCGAACAGGCCAAAAATAAAGATGGGATCGAGGAGGATGTTGATGATCGCACCGGCTGCCTGCAGCAGCATTGGGAAAACCATCCGGCCGACCGATTGAAAGATTTTTTCAATCGTGATGTGGAAAATCGTGCCGCAGGAGAGAAAGACCACGATGCGGGTATAGGAGATGCCGAGAGAGATGACCTCCGGTGAATCGGTAAACAGCCGGAAAAACGGGTCGATTAAGAACAGACCGAGTCCGATGAATAACAGGGAATGGACGGCGGCCAGGATGAAACCGTGGGTGACCGCGCTGTCCGCTTCCTCCTGTTCGCCCGCTCCGAGTTTCCGGGCGATATAGGAATTGAGCCCCACTCCGGCACCGACGGCGAGGGAAAGGATCAAGTTCTGAATGGGGAAAGCATAGAGCACGGCGAGATAGGCCTCGTCGCTCACCTGGGCGACGAACATGCTGTCCACGATGTTGTAGAGCGACTGGATGAGCATGGATAAAACCGGAGGGAGCGACATGCTCATCAGCAGGGGAAACACCCGTTTCGTTCCCATTTTCGCGGCGGAGAGATCGGCCATGTTTCAACATCCTTTCAAGAAAAAAAGGCCCTATTCTTCCAGTTTTGTACTCAGAAAACCGGAAAAATATATAGCCTTAAAAAAGCGAATATGTTATTTTGAGGGGATCTTCAACGGCGTTTAGTGTAGCACAGGCCGGCGGCGCCTGTCAACCGTCTTGTTAAAAACGGCCGCATTTGATAAAACAAGAGTTCAAAAACCGAGAGACTGGGTGAAACTATGAAACTGACAAGCCGTTTCATCGACGGCACGGGCGACCTGGCGGACGCCTTCGCCATCCGTGTCGAAGTGTTCTGCGATGAGCAGGGGTATCGGATCGATCAGGAGCTGGATGAGCTGGACCGGAAGCTGGATACCTGGCATCTGATTCTGTACCTGTCCGGCAGACCAGCGGCGACCGGCCGCCTCTATCCCAAGGGGGACGGCGTCATGGGTCTCGGCCGTCTGGCCGTGCGCAAAATCTACCGTGGCCGCGGCCTCGGCACCCGGCTGGTGGAAGAGCTCAATCAGAAGGCGGTGGCCCTGGGAGGGGGCCTGTCCCAGCTCGACGCGCAGAAGCGGGCCTGCGGCTTTTATGAAAAGCAGGGGTATCGCGTTTGCGGAGAAGAGCATATGGACGGGCACGTGCCGCATGTGCTGATGGAAAAGCCGCTTCCATGACCGGATAAAAAAATGAGCAAAAAATTGTTGAATTCTTCTTGACATTCCGTAACAATGTGCTAAAATAGGAGAATCTTACCAAGAAAGAAGGGGAGCCATATGACAGTGAAGTTGTGGAAAAACAATTGGCATAGTCAGATATTCCGATGTTGTATGGTTCACGGCGGAGAGCTTGGCACCCGTGTGCAGGGCTTGGTGGCGTTCTGATCCAACACATCTGGAAACAGATGTGTTTTTTTATTACAAAAACAGAGGATGGGGTCAGGATTATGGATACAATCGCGAGCTCATACGGATGCCGTATTCCGTATAAACCCTCGGGGGCCAACTTGGCTGTTTTCTGTTCGAACTGCAAGTCTCTGCGGTATCTGGAATGCGAACGGGGCTATGCTCCCGTCGCGCCGTGCGGGTTCTATTTCCGAGACCGGGAGCCCGGACGTGTGGAGAAAGACGAACAGAAAGCCTACATACGGA
>CABQAA010000290.1 GCA_902461995.1 uncultured Oscillospiraceae bacterium
CCGCTGAACCATATGCCGCTTTTTGCCGTGGGCGGTATCGACGAACACAATATCCCCGCTTTTGTGGCGGCCGGCGTCTCCGGCTTCGGTGTGGGCGGCAGCCTGATCACAAATGCTCTTAAAAACCGGGATTACGACGCCGTGAGCGCGGCGGCCGCGCGGTATGCCGCTCTTATTCAGTCCTGCAGGGAGGAATCGAAATGAAACGAGTTGTCTGCTTCGGGGAAATCATGATGCGGCTGAACCCTCCGGGATACCGCCGCTTTGTACAGACCGATACGTTTGAGGCCACCTACGCCGGCGGGGAGGCCAATGCGGCGGTGTCGCTGGCCCAGTATGGGCTTGATGCCGCTTTCGTCAGCAAGCTGCCGGAGCACGAAATCGGGCAGTGCGCCCTCAATGCGCTGCGCCGCTACGGCGTGGACACCCGCCACGTCCTGCGCGGTGGAAACCGGCTGGGCATCTATTTTGTGGAAAAGGGCGCATCTCAGCGCGCTAGCAAGGTCATCTACGACCGGGAAGGATCCGCCGTGACGAAGGCGAGTCCGGAGGAATTTCACTGGGACGATATTCTTCGGGATGCCGATTGGTTTCATTTCACCGGTATCACCCCCGCGCTGAGCGATTCCCTCGCGGCCGCCTGCCTGGATGCGGTGCAGACGGCGAAAAAGCTTGGGGTGCGGGTCTCCTGCGATCTGAACTACCGCAAGAAGCTATGGAGCCGGGAAAAGGCCTGCGAAGTTATGACGGGACTCATGCCCTATGTGGATGTGTGCATCGCCAATGAAGAGGATGCCGCCGACGTTTTCGGCATACACGCCCAAAATTCGGACGTCGGATCGGGTGTTCTGGACCGGCAGGGCTACGTGAATGTGGCCAGGCAGCTCACGGAGCGGTTCGGCTTCAAGGCCGTGGCCATCACGCTGCGGGAGTCCCTGAGCGCCAGCGACAACCGTTGGGGCGCCATGCTCTATCAGGACGCTAAGGCCTATATGTCCAAACGCTATACCGTGCATATCGTGGACCGCGTGGGCGGCGGTGACAGCTTCGGCGGCGGCCTGATCTACGCGCTGCTGATGGACTATAAACCCCAGGACGCGGTGGAATTCGCCGCGGCGGCCTCCTGCCTCAAACACGCCATCGAGGCCGATTACAACCTGGTCACCCCGTCCGAAGTGGCGCAGCTGGCGGCGGGAGACGCATCCGGCCGCGTACAGCGCTGACCCCGACCCGCTCGAAATACAGGCAAGAAAGGGGATGGATCCATGTATATCATCCAAACCGCCGACGGCTTTCGGCTTTCCGCCGAGCCTTCCCCGGCGGCCGTGGCGGAAATCCGCCCTCCCATACTCGAGGAAAACGGCCGGGAGTTCCAACTGCATCCCGATCGGCACAGCGATATGGAGGCGCACTACTCCGGGTTCGGGTATACCGCCGCCTATGTCGCGGCCGATCTCGGAGGCGGCCTGTTTTCGGTGGAACGCACCATCACCAACACCGATACCGTACCCCATACCTTCAAAACGGTTTTTGAAGTCAAGACCCGTTTTGTACCCGACAAATATCTGATCCCCTGCGTCAACTACAACGGCAATCAATGGGGAGAGGGAAAGGAACCCAAAGGGCTGTATCATGAAAACGGTGAAGCCTGGGTGTACGCCTATGACCGGACCGGCATCCCCTCCTGTTCCGTGTGCGAAAACGCCGCCGTGGCCTTGTCACTATTCGCCAGCAGCCGGGATGCCGACAGCCTGCGTTCCTCCTGCTCCATCATCCGGGGAGAAAACGGCACCCTATGTCAGCGGATCCATCATCCCGTAGCCGAGGCGCCCTTTACCTACTGCGAAAACGACAAATATACCGATCGTTACGACGAGACGATCACCCTGCAGCCCGGCGAGCGCTTTTGCGTCGAGCTGTACGTCCTGTCCAGCGTGCCCCGGTATAAAAATTATGGGATCGCCGACACCCTGGACCGGGTGCTGGAGCTGATGCCCTTTACGAAATCCGCCTCCCTGCCTCCCGAGGAGATCTGGCGCTGCGGCATCGAATACGCCCGCACCCTGATTTCCACCGCACCGGACGGAAAAAAGCTGTCCAGTATCGGCATCCTGGCAAATCCGTCCACCGGGGCGCTCGTGCATAGACCGGAATTCGAAATCGGCTGGTGCGGCCAGAATATACTGTCCTGCCGGATGCAGATCCTCGATTACATCCAAAGCGGGCGGCGCGAGCTGCTGGACGACGCGCTCGAAATGATCGACAACTGGGTGGTCAAGCAGGCGGATAACGGCCTGATCCTCGCGCATTATGAATGGTATACTAAGGGCCGGGATTGGAACTACGTCCCTCGGGATCCCTCCAAATCGTGGGCCAGCCATGTCGCCTACAAAACCGGCTGGCTTCCCGAGACCTGCAACCTGGGCTGGGCCGCCGCCGAAATGATGAAAACCTACGACCTTCTTCGCTCCATCGGGATCGATAAACCGGCCTATCGGGATTTTTCGCTAAAAATCTGCGACTTCTTTGTTGAACACTACAGCCCCGTATACGGCTTCGGAAAGTCTTGGAACTTTGACGGAACGGTGGCAGAAGAGGGCGGCTCCATCGGCGGCTTTATCACCATGGCGCTCATCGAAGTGTATAAAATCACCCGCGAGCCGCGTTACCTGCAGACGGCTGCCGCCTCCATGGATCTGTATTTCAAGCGGGATATCGACGAATTCGTCTGCACCGCCGGAGCCATCGACTGCACTTGCGTGGACAAAGAAACCGCCGGCCCCTTCATTATCAGCGCCCTGGACCTCTATGAGATCACCGGCGAGAAGCGCTATATCGACTATGCGCTGCGCGCCTCCTACTATTTCTGTTCCTGGCTTTTCCATTACGACGTTCTGTACGGCCCTGAGGCCGAATTCACGCAGTATGGCTATTACACGACCGGCAGCACAGCGGTCTCCACTCAGCATCCCGCCCTGGATCAGTGGGGAGAGCTGATGTGCCCCGAGTTCCTGCGCCTGTACCGGATAACCGGCGATGAGAAATGGCGGATCCGCGCCAAGATGATGTGGTATAACGCCACCCAGCTGATCGCCACCGAGGACAGCCCGCCCATTCATGGCGTCAAACGCCCGGTCGGGAGCCAGAACGAGGCCTTTTATCAATGCCGCTGGGGTCATCGCGCCGACTACAACGAGCGCGGTCATCTCAACGATTGGCTGGTGGCGTGGGTCAATCTGTTCCGGCTGACGGTATTGGACCGGCTGAAAACCGTCCTGGGGGACGGCGATTTCGAGGCCCTGCGGTGAACCGCGCGTGTGAACGCTTCATCAAACGACTGCTCCTGCTGAAGAAGC